>JADFHV010000226.1 GCA_022566975.1 Chloroflexota bacterium | reverse complement strand
CGCCTGACCCTCGATTGACGGTGACGTCATCGCGTCTATAATGGCGCCAGTTAGCGCCTACGCCCGAGTCCGGTTTAAGCTGGACCCACCACAGACACCAATCGATCATATAGCCGGTCCTGGGACGATGAAGGCCAATCTGTGTGCCTAACGTCGCAATCTCAGCTTCGGCCATCATCTGAGTTCTTACCCGAAACCCTCACCTGAGCTGCAGTTCTGTGGTCCTGCTTTATTAGTACGATCTCACCGCGATTTGTCCCGGCGGAAGCTCTTGACAAAGTACTGGCCCGGGTTTGACAAGCTTTCGGTGGACCTTCGTAGTGTAGGCCCTGTCCGGGGGAAGACGAAGCAGTCAACGGGTGGGTCGGTTCATGTAGAGGAAGTCAAACACTCCTCCGTTGGTTTCGCGCGGCGACGTGGTGCCGTGGATGAAACCGGCGCGCTCGTAGACGCGGATGGCGCGCTGGTTGAACGTGGCGACGTATAGGCAGAACGTCTCAACCCCGTACCGCTCCCGCGCGAACTCAAGCCCGGCGCTCAAGAAGCCGAAGCCCAGTCCGTGACCTGTAAGGTCGGGTCTCAGTCCCAGCCCGACTTCGAGCGCACGGTCCTTGGCTTTGAACCCGAAGAATCCTATCAGGTCCGATTCGTCGCCGAGAACGGCGTATTGCCGGTTGGGCCAGTTGCTGGGGTCCAGAAGTTCCTCGAGGTCCGTCCGGGTCGGCGTCCATGTTGTAGAAGGAGTACACCCCGTCATACTTCCACGCGGCTATGGAGTTGGCGTACGCCTCGGTCATGGGGACGATAGTGTATTGCACGGCAATCTACTTCGGCCGGGCTGCGCGGACTCAGTACTGCGCAGTATATCCCGGCGCAATATGGTCCAAGCAGACGTGTGAGCAGCTTCGGGATAGCTTCGCTCGGTCACCGTTTGGGTCACCAGAGGACGCCCCAGGAGGCGAACAGCAGAGGTCAGAACCCTGTTTCAGCTACAAAAGGGTGGTGGCGCATACGGGATTCGAACCCGTGATCTCCGCCTTGAGAGGGCGGTGTCCTTGGCCGCTAGACGAATGCGCCGCGAATGCTTGCCGATAGCCCCTTCTCGCCTGCGGGAGAACGCCAGGTCCGTCTTTGACCTGCCGAAGGGATGAGGGGAATCTGGCTGGGGATCGAGGATTCGAACCTCGACTTACAGATCCAGAGTCTGTCGTCCTACCATTAGACGAATCCCCATCCCGGTCTGAATTCTAGCAGTCGCGCCACGCTCGTTCAACTTCTGGATACGCCGCTTCTCCTCGCTGCGCCAGCACGCACCCCTAGGGCCGCACGGCCGTGCGCCCCTACCAGATCGCGTTGGGCCCGACCCTTTCATTGCGCCCGGGGCACCACAATGCATACCTCTTCTGGCGGCCCGAGGGACTCCGTCTCGCCCCGGCTGTGAAGGTACGCCGTGTATGCGGCCACCAGGGCGTCGTACAGGTCGTGGTCCAGTCTGCCGTCGTACGCGTTCAGGCCTGGAATGAGACCGCCCAGCCGGCGGTGGAGAAACTCTCGGCCCTCACTCTTCGTCTTTTTGGGGATCGGCTTGCCGAAGAGGCAGACCTTCGACGCGTACGGGTAGACCTCGATCACTCGACAGCCCATCGTCTCCAGCCGTGGGACCAGCCCCATGCACCGGTAGATCATCCTCTTGATGATCGACCGCTTGGTGGTGATGTAGAGCGATATGCCTCGGGCCAGAAGCTCCCGTTCGCACACCCGGCCCTTGAACTCGTGTGCGGACGCGCACGAGCACGTCGCCTCCAGGCAGTCCATCCCTGTTGGGAACCCCAACGGCGCGTCGATGGCGACGATGTCGGGCCGGCAGCCGGCGACGAACTCCAGGATGTCCGCGTCGGTCCTGGGCTTGGCCAGCTCCACCAGCGAGCCGTCGCTGCCCAGCAGGGCGCAGGCCGACGGCTTCCGCTCCGAGGACGTGGGGTCTATGCCGAGAAAGACGGTCACGACTTGGCTGAGCCGCCCCTCCGACCGGCCAGCTCCGCCAGCCTGGATAGGAACGTACCGTCGTCCAGCGCCTGGGCCGCCGCCGAGTACGGGTCCATATCGCCGTCCACGACCCTGGTCTCCAGGTCCTTGAGCGCATCTCTGTCTGCGAGCAGCCCGGCGACGGCGTCCTGGACGGTGTCGGTGAGCGCGTGGACCAGCTCCTGACGACGGCGCTCACGGCGGCGCTCGTCGAGCAGAGAGCCCTTTTCCATGGTCCGCCGGTGCTTGATGATCGCGTCGTAGAGGGCCTGGATTCCCTTCCCCCTGTGGGCCTCGGCCTTCAGTACCGGCGGTCTCCAGAACGCATGCGCGGCGCCCATCGCCAATGCGGACCGGAGGGCGACCACGAGGCGGCCCGAGCCGTCCCTATCGGCCTTGTTGACGACGAAAAGATCGCCAATCTCCGTCAGCCCAGCCTTCATCGCCTGGACGGCATCTCCCGATTCGGGAGTCAGCACCACCACCACCGTGTCAGCAACTCCCATGATATCCAGCTCCGTCTGGCCCACGCCGACGGTCTCGACGATGACGACCTCCCGACCATAGGCGTCCAGCAGCTTGACCGCGGCTCCGACGGCACGGGGCAGCCCTCCATGAGTGCCCCGGGTCGCCAGGCTGCGGATGAAGACTCCCTCGTCCAGCGAGTGGCGCTGCATGCGTATACGGTCGCCCAGTACGGCACCGCCGGTGAAGGGGCTTGTCGGGTCCACCGCCAGCACGCCGACGCTGGTATCCCCGTCACGAAGGACCTGAACGATGCCGTCTACGATCGTACTCTTTCCCGCGCCCGGGGGGCCTGTCACGCCCACGCAGTAGGCCCGACCAATGTGAGGGTGCACCGCCTTCATGACCTGCGGCAGCGACTTTGGGTCCTGCTCGAGCAATGACAACAGCCGGGCCAGAGCCCGCCGGTCGCCCTTAAGCATCCTCTGCACAAGCTGGGATATCAAGCGACGCCACTCCCAGGGATTAGGGATGGGGGAGTATTGGCTACGGGATTCCTGGCTACGGGACTGGGGCCAAGCCCCCCGTTAGTCGGCGGCAAGGGCTCGGAGGAGATTGGCCATCTCGATGGCGGCGAGGGCGGCACTGTATCCGCTGTTGCCCTGCTTGCCGCCGGCGCGGTTCATCGCCTGCTCCACCGTTTCGGTCGTGAGCACCCCGAAGATGACCGGGACTCCTGTACTCAGAGATACGTTGGCTATGCCCTTCGCGGCCGCTCCAGCGATGTGCTCGTAGTGGTCGGTCTCGCCTCTTATGACTGCGCCCAGGCAGATGATGGCACTGTACCTGCCCGTCTCGGCGAGTCGCTTTGCCGTCACCGGTATCTCGAACGACCCCGGCACCCTGACCACCGTGACGTCGTCGTCGTCCACGCCGTAGCGCGCCAGGCCGGACTCGGCTCCCTCCAGGAGCTTGGAGGTTATGAGCTCGTTGAAGCGGGCGACCACCACGCCGATACGGAGCCCTTTCCCCTGGAGGTCGCCCTGTAGCTCTCTGCTCACTGGTTGCGCCTATCTGTGGGTGCGGGCTGGTCCTTTAGGACCACGAGTGCCGCCGACCGGGACAGACCCGACCCATCAACTGCTGAAGGAAGAGAAAGAGTCTCCTCCCGCTGGGGGGACCGCTTTCTCCCCCCTTCCTAACCTTCCCCCGCTGGGGGAAGGGAAAGAGCTCTACCCCTCCAGCTCCTCGAGGCGCTCGTCGTCGATGCCGAAGTGGTGGGCGACCTCGTGGACCACGGTCTCGCGGACCTGCTCGACGACCTCCTCGTTGGAGGTGCAGAAGGCCTCGATGGACCTCTGGAACAGGGTTATCTTGTCGGGCAGCACCATGCTGTACTCGGAGCGCTCCGTCAGGGGCACCCCTTCGTAGAGCCCCAGCAGCAGGTCTCCCTCCTCGATGACGTGGCCCGCGAGCTGGTCCCTGGCGGGCCAGTCCTCCACCACGATGTCCACGTTGTCCAGGTAAGCGCTCAGGGCGTCGGGTATCTGGCCGAGTGCGCGGCGGACCAACCTCTCGAAGTGGGAGCGCTCCATGGGCACAGTTTAGCAGAATCGTCTCATGGCAAGCCGTGGTCGCCCGCGGATATCCCTTGACCGACGGCGGCCGCTCGCCTATGGTATGGACGCCATTTCGAAGTGACGGCCGATGGGGACAAAGGACATGAAAGTTACTCGGATCAAGACTC
>JADFHV010000225.1 GCA_022566975.1 Chloroflexota bacterium | reverse complement strand
TGACCAACGCATCCAGCGGCTTGAACAGCAACAGCTATACAAATAGGAGATTTTGTGCAGCCGACCGACTTATTGTGCAGGAGGGGATTCTAGTGCAAGGCCCTTGCCAAGGGGGAGGGGGATAAGAATGAATCTGGGGGATACCCCCAGGCCCCCACCAGAGAGCGTAGCTCCCCCTCTGGGCTCCCCCATCAGCTACTTTCGAAACAAGTTTATAGCCTCTAAGAGAGCTCCGTCAGGTCCACGAGCTGAGTGGTCAGCCAGTGGGTCAGGTCCTCTCGCTCGACGGCTTCTCTCAAGACGGAAGCCCGCTCCTCTCGCTCTTCGCCGGACATCGTCACGCCCTCGTAAAGGGCCTGCATGGTGCCCTCGATGTCTGCGGGGGCGACGGCCAGAGCGCCCTCTTTGAGCTGGTCGTAGGCGCCGACGGCCTCGGACAGGACCAGCACTCCTCCACGGGTGTTGACGATCGGGCCCTCCTTGGCGACCAGGTTCATTCCATCGATTACTGAGTTGACCAGCAGGACGTCGTACAGCTTAAGAGCCGCGATCGCCTGAGGGTAGTTCTCCTCGTAGAAGGCGTGAATCGGGCGCCAGCCCTTCGTGCCGAAAGTGGAGTTGATGGTCTGCACCTGGTCTTCGACGTCATCCGCGTATCGCTGGTACTGGCTGATACTGGTGCGGGAGGGCACGAGGAAGGCCAGGAAGGTAACCTTGCCGTGCAACTCGGGGTGCCTGCCCAGAAGAAGCTGGTAGGCCCTGAAGCCACGGACGATGTTCTTGCTGGGCTCCAGTCTGTCCACCCGCACGATGGTCTTCTCTAGACACAGCGACTGAAGCGGCTGCTCGTACTCGTTTACCCTCGGCGAGCTCGCCGTCCTTCTGAGCGTGTCGGGATCGATGGAGATGGGGTATGTCCGCGCGTGAGCACGATGCCCGTTTAAGCTGATCGTCTGCGTGCTATGGTCCACCCTTGCGTCCGGCAGGAACTCCTCGCAAGTCTCCAGGAAGCTCCGCATGTCCCTGGCCGTCTGGAATCCGACGATATCGCTATGGCAGAGGGCCCGGCAGATAGAGGTGCGCATGTGTTTGGGGAGCAGCAGCCAGTAGGCGGGGCTGGGCCATGGTATGTGGATGAAGTGGCTGACAATCGCCTCGGGCAGCGCCTCTCGCAAGTAAAGCGGCGTCAGGTACAGGTGGTAGTCATGAACCATGACGTAGGGTGGGGTGGCGTGGTCCTTGGCCTCCGCTACAACCGCATCGGCGAACGACCTGTTG
Source organism: Chloroflexota bacterium (assembly GCA_022566975.1). Next base: position 2,988 of record JADFHV010000225.1, on the reverse strand, counting down.
ACGGGGAGGTAGCCGTTCGTCCAGGCGTCGTGAATGGTCTCGTCTATGTTCGGAGTGTCCGGAGAGCTCCACATGTAGTGCTGGAGAAACCACAACACCGGGTTGCAGAAGATGTTGTAGTACTTGTGGTAGGCCCCCTCGGGCGTGATCACGTACCGTAGGTTCAGATGGTGTCCTCTTAGCGGTGAGCGTATGCTTCCGCCGTCGGCCGCAGCCGCCGCGCTTCGGTCCCCCTCACCCATGGCGCTTGCCACCCATGTGAAGTCGACGTAGCGGGTCAGGGCCGCCAGGACGGTCGCTACGCCTCCGGCTCCTCTTCGGGCCTGTAGCTGGCCGTCCCTGGTAAGCCGGTGCTCCACAGGGCCTCTGTTACTCAGCAGGATGAGCGGGCGGTCTTTCAGCATATCCACATATAGCTGAATGAGCCGAGACCGCCGAGCGTCGCTTTGGACCCTGGATACCATGTTCCAGTTCAGATGTGTCTGTGATCCGGGTGCCTGGGTGGAGCACGCTTAGGAAAAAGAGAGCCCGCGGTAGCGGAGAGCCTCCAGCGATGAAGGAGCCGGTGCTGGGCTTGGCCCGCCGGTGCGAACGTACCACACGAGGCCTACCCCGTCAACGGACAGGGCTGAGTCAGGGGACGGCCTGCGCCGACGCGGCGCTACGGATACTCGTATCCGCCCCCCGATGATGAGCCGCCACCGGAAGCGGAACCGGACTCAACGACCGTCACCGTGGCCCTCATCGACGGGTGAATCGTACAGAAATAGGCGAAGCTGCCGACCTGGTTGAAGGTGAAGGAGAACTGGCCGCCATCGGGGAGTGTGCCACTGCTCCACTCGCCTGTCAGGTTGCCTGGGACGCCCGCCGTGGTCGTGTGCGCGAATGGGTCTCTATTGATCCAGGTGACTTTCGTGCCTGCGGGTACGGTGACGTCTAGATGAGCGACATCCCTGATGTCGACCGTGATCGACCCCTGAGCCGGCTCGGGCGTCGCGGTAGGAGGCACCGACGTCGCCGTGGGCGGGACTGACGTGGGTGTGGATGGTGCGGAGGTCGGCGACGCCATGGCTGGTCCGGGGATCGCCGTGGGTGGGGCCTGAGTCGGTGTGGGCACCGGTGTGGACCTAGGCGAGACCGACGTCGGCGTCGGAGGCGCTAATGTTGGGGTAGCGGGTGCCGTGGTCGGAGAGGGTGCCGACCCGTCAGCAGCCACTACCGTCACGGTTGCCTGCATCGTCTGCGGGTGGACCTTGCAGAAGTACTGGAAGGTCCCAGGCTGGTCGAAGGTGAAGGAGAACGAGTCACCCTGCTGGAGGAAATCACTGGTCCATACGCCCGTCTCGTCTCCTGGTGTGCCCGACGTCGTGGTGTGCTGCACCCGGTCGCTGTTGGTCCACGTCACGGTGGTCCCCACCGGGACCTCGAACGTTCGGTGCGTCGAGTTCCTGATGTCAGCGGAAATGTCGGTGGAGGCCTGGGCCGTCGGCGCCGCGCTCGGAGCGGGCGATGACGTCGGTGGAGCAGGAGGCTGCGTGGCCACCGCGGGAGCCTGCGTAGCCGGCGTCGGCTCAGGCTCGTCGTCTCCGCCGCAGGCCGCGGCTGCCAGCAGCGTCACGATGGCCCCGGCGGCCAGATAACCAGCGATCTTGCTTGTCATTTCCTAACGCCCCCTTGAGGTCGGTCCATCTGGTCTCGGCGTGACCCCATCCCTATCTACGCTTCCGCTCCGGCGAGGGATTCGTCCACCCCTGCCAGCCGTCGGGCTAAAAGATAGCGAGCGGATTTACGGGTGACCCCGTTCCATTGGAGATCCTGAGCGGGCCTATGGCGAGCATGAACTCCCATCGGTTGCGCTCCTTACAGGCCTGGGCCAGCTCCTCGAGGTTGGCGTTGTCTAGGATCCACAGTCCCAGCGCGGGGATTCCGATCTGGTGTATCGGCATGGGTACGGCGGGGTAGGGGCTGGGCCCCACGTCGTTGCCTGTGTCGGAGCCGATCATCGCGATGCCCCTATCGCGGAACAGGGGAAGACACGCCGCCTGACATGCGGTGCTGCCCGCCTGGCGCGTGTCCACCGGCCCCTCTACGCCGCGCCGGTAGAGCTGGCCCGTCCGGACGAGGAGCACGTCTCCCTCCTCCACTTTGAAGCCGCAGCGCTCCTCCGCGCGAAGGATGTCGTCCGGCATCACGCCCTCGCCCCGGTCCACCCAGTCGACTCCCCTCAGCATGGGGACGTCGACCAGGACGCCGCGGGTCACGATGCCGTCCTGGGCCAGCTCTACAGACTCAACGGTGGCGCCAAGACTGGTGGAGATGAGGTGCGCGGGCCGGCCGTTGTAGAGCTTTCCCTCCCACATGAAGTGGGCCAGGCTATCTACGTGGGTGATGGTGGTGCCGTGAAACACCATGCCGATGTAGTCGATGGATACCTGGCGGTCCCTCGAACTTACTTTGTCGCCCGAGGCCCAACCCTCGCCGCTCTCCACCATGAAGTGCTGTGGCTGGACTGTCACGTCGGGCGCCATCTCGAACGTGATCGTCCTCGCGCAAGACACGGTGACGCCTTCCCGTACGAGGGATGCCGCCTGCCGGGTCTTCTCGGCGCTGAGCAGGTTCAGCGTCCCCAGCTGGTCGTCGTGGCCCCAGCGCCCCCAGTTGCTTAAGGACTCGACGTAGCCGAGCACCTCCGTCTCGGTGGGAATCTCCGTCGTCATGTGTCCTCCTTCCGTACCCTGTGCCGGGCCATGACCTGTGCCGGGCGGTCGATGATCGAATGGCGCTAAGTATAGCCGGTACCCCATGCCGTGTCATCGGCGCGATCGCATGAGACGGATGCGGCCGCTGTCTCTTGTCTTCGGTTGCTCATGCGTCTACAGTTGTCGCCGTGTGCGGGAGTCCGAGGTCGGCCTTCCGTGCGAGATGGACGTGAGGACTGAACATGCTGGGTAGTGGGCGCAAGGGTGGTGGGATCGGCTCCCAATACCT
>JADFHV010000224.1 GCA_022566975.1 Chloroflexota bacterium | reverse complement strand
TCGGAAGGAAGCCGCTCGAGACCGTGGCCGCCAAAGAGGGCTCTTTCGCGGCCGAGAACGCGTTGACCGGCGCCAAGAAGTCAATCAACTACGACCACGTGCCTCATGCGGTGTTCACCAACCCTCAGGTGGCGAGCGTCGGGCTTACCGAGGAGGAGGAGATGCGGCGCTTCAACGCCTGCGCCTGCCGGACCATCTACATGGACTCGGTGCCCAAGGCCGACGCGATCAAGGAGACTCGAGGTGTGTTCAAGATGGTCATACACCCGAGTAACTCCAAGATTCTGGGAGTCCACATCGTTTCGCCCTACGCCGCGGACCTGATCCACGAGGCCACGCTGGCCGTGAAGTTCGGACTCACGATCGACGACATTATCGACACCGTACACGTATTCCCAACCCTGAGCGAGGGGATCAAACGCGTGGCACAGGCCTTCACACGCGACATAAGCACGATGGCCTGCTGTGTGGGATAGGCACCCCTGGCTGCGAACGAACGAAGAAGGCTGGCGTAGCCACACTGACACCACCAGGCCAGGTGAAAGATGAGGACGACATGGAGTCTCTGATAGCTATTGCTGCCGTTTCCTGCTGTGTGGCTGCCCCGGCCGTCATCGCGGTCGCCTGGCTACGAGGCATGGGCAAAAAGGCTACCGGACGCACCCGTCAGAAAGGCCAAGCTGCGAAAGATGTGGCGCAGAGGGAAGGCGATTGAGAAGACTACACCTGACGGCCGCGCTGCTGCTGGTCCTGAGCCTCGCCCTTGGCGCGTGCAGCAGCGAGACACCTGATTCAGAGGAAATCGATGCCTCCCAGGCGAGACAGGGGTCGAGCGCCCAAAACGGTACCGGTCAGGACCCTGCCTCTGACACAAATGCAGTTGCTGCCCCCGACGTCTTGCGGTCTGCTGATAAACGTCCGCTCGCGCCCGAGTTCACGGTCGGCACGGGAAACGGGTCCAGTTTTTCGCTAAAGGACCGCAGAGGGGAAGTTGTAGTCCTTTACTTCTCGTTTCCAGGTTGACCAACGTGCGGGCTGGAGGCTCCAGCCCTGGGCAGAATCCAAGAGGAGTATCGGGACAGAGGCGTTACTGTCGTCGCGATTGACATCTCCTCCTTCAGCCCTATGGAGGAGTGGATCGAGTACTGGAGGAGTAAAGGTGCCAACGATGTCACCTGGGCGACGGCCGGTGACGGGGCCGTCGTCCGACAGTTCAGAGTGACTTATCTGGGAACAACCATTATCATCGACAGGGAGGGACGTATCTCCTATCGAGATGCTGGCCCGACGCCTTACGAGACCCTGAGGGAAGAGCTAGAGAGGGTCCTCTGAGCGTCACGCTCTGACGGGCGTCTTATGCGTTTGTCTTGCTCAGGGAGAGGACTGACAAAGACGTCGCGCGCGACCCCGCAGGCCTGCTGAACGGGGACGATGGCCAGTCCCTCGTGTCCCGCTACCCACTGGCACACGTCTCGGTCGTTGTGAAGGACTACGATGAAGCGGAACTCTCACGTCCTTGTCGAGCCGAGCCCGATGGCCTTTCAGCGTGGACGCGTGGAGGCCTAAGTGCGATGATGAAGCCACGACGGCTCTCTCTGGTGTGCCCCTAACGCATGAGCGCGATGCCTGGGTCCTAGGAGGCGGTTAGCAGGCTGCGGGAAAAGGGGTGTGTCCCGATGTATCGGGACCGGGAGTCTGAGAGCCTGGCCTGAGCTTGCCGAAGGGGCATCCCTCAGATTCAAATTTTCCCCCTTCCTGGCCAGAGCCTGTCCTGAGTCAGCCGAAGGAAAGAGGGCCAGGGGAATGGTCGTCCCGACTCGTCGGGATTTCACACCCTGTTAGTCGTCGACGTCAAGAGGAGGATGGTATGGCGATAAGCACAGAGCTGGCATTCACCCCCGCATACCGGCTGCGGGAGTTGATCGCGCAAAAGCAGCTTTCCCCGGTGGAGCTTGCGGAGGGGTGTCTCGAGCGAATAGAGACCCTGAACCCCAGGCTGAACGCCTTTCTCACGGTGACCGCCGACGAAGCGCTTCAGGCCGCCCGCGAGGCGGAGGAGGGGGTGATGAGCGGCGACGAGCTGGGGCCTCTGCATGGAATCCCCACCTCTATAAAGGACCTGGAGGATACCAAGGGAATCCGCACGACCAGAGGCTCCCTCGCGTACAAAGACTGGGTGCCCGACCAGGACGCGCTCGTCGTGGAGCGTACCAAGGCCGCGGGCGGCGTCATACTGGGAAAGACCAATACCCCCGAGTTCGGCTACTCTGGGACTACTGAAAACCGCCTCGGGGATGACTGCCGCAATCCCTGGAACTCCGAGAGGGTGAGCGGCGGGTCCAGCGGGGGAGCCGGGGCGTCGGTGGCCTCAGGCATGAGTCCCATCGCCCAGGGCAGCGATGGAGGCGGCTCCATCCGCATTCCCTCCGCCTTCTGCGGCATCTACGGCATCAAGGCCACCCAGGGTCGAGTCCCTCGCCGGCACGCCGGGCTGAGTAGCTGGAACCCCGTCAATTTCTCGTGCACCGGCCCGATGACTCGCACGGTGCGGGACGCCGCCATCTTCCTGCAGGTGATGTCTGGCCCCCACCCCGACTCGGAGCCCGGGACACTCGCTACCGAGCCGCCCGATTTCACCGCCTCCCTGGAGCAGGGGGTAAAGGGCCTTCGCATAGCCTGGAGCGCCTCTCCGCCGTCGGCTCCAGTGGACCCGGAGGTGAGGGAGACGGCGGAGCGGGCCGCCCACGTGTTCGAGGAGCTGGGGGCCTCGGTTGAGCCCGTCGAGTTTGAGGTAGATCTGGAGGAGATGTGGCTCTCAAATGATAAGTTGAGTGACGCCAGCACGTACCTCAAAAACGGTCACCTCCTGGAGGACAAGGCCGATCTTCTCATGCCGTATGTGCGGGAGGCCATCGAGCGCGGCAAGAAGGTTACGGGCGCGGAGTACTTGGAGGCGATCAACAAACTGGAGCGGTACCGGGCGTACGCGGCCGGGTTCTTCACCCGGTACGATCTGCTGATGACTCCAACCCTGGCCGTGCCCGCGTTTCCATGTGGCGAGCCGCCCGAAGAGATAGACGGGCAGAAGGTTAGAAGGCGGCAGGGCTACACCCCGTTCACCGCCTTCTTCAACTGGTCGGGGAACCCCGCGGCCAGCGTGCCGTGCGGCTTTTCTTCGGACGGACTGCCTATAGGTCTGCACATCGTGGGGCGCAGGGAGGATGAGGTAACGGTGCTTCAGGCCTCGGCCGCGTTCGAAGACGCTCGCCCCTGGGCGGACAAGATTCCTCCCGTATCCTGAGTACGCGCCGACAACCGCTCCTGCCGTAGACTCCGGCGTACCAGGAGGACTTCCCTCTGGAGCACCTGGTTCCATGGCATCGGCGGCTGCCACCCCAGGGCACACCCTTTTCGACCGCCGGACGACGTCCCCGCGCCCCGCGGGGCGTAAACACAGCCACCGGGCGGAGGTGTAGGGCTTCTCTCAAGTGGCCGCCTCAGATATGGTAGGCTATCGACGCTTTCGTCTTGACCGCCTAGTACCATCGGCTCGCGGGGATTGCAGCGGGGGTCAGTCTTGGGACACTTCAGCGAGGACGCTCTCAGCCGGATCGGCAAACGACGACGCGCGTGGGAGGAGGAGGAGCTGAAGCAGGCCGGGCGCAAGTACAAGGTCGGCAAGTTTCCCTTCATGGCGAACGGCCGCGCCAACTCGCTCACCGTCGACTCACCGTCCGCCAGCCGTTCCAAGATCGCCCTGCGGGTGGGATCGGCCAGCGCGCCGAAGGTCGCGTCAAGCACGTTGGATGAATACTTAACCATTTGGTTTACTATTGCCGCCCATATTGGGGTTGTCAAGGTCGTCTGCGCCGGCGGCGCCGCGGTCTGGTGCTGGGTTGCGACGATTTCGCGGCCTGCGACGGTGGCTCCTCCCCTGAGGTTCCGCAGCGCATAATGCCCAGCACATATGCCGTTGCCCGTGAAGTCACGCCCCGGTGCGCCGCCACGATGACGCCCGCTCACCTGCGCATTGGCGCGCATTGCCGGACGGCCGGCGGCGTCGATCGCGCGATAATTCAAGCCGCCGAGATGGGTTGCGCCAGCGTGCAGATATTCGGCGCCAACCCGCGGCAATGGCAGCCCCGCCAGCATCGACCCGACGAGATCGAGGCCTGGCGGGCGGCGCGCGCCGCGCACGCTGTCGGACCGGTCTTCTCGCACGGCATCTACCTGATCAACCTGGCGTCCGACGACTCCCGAATATTTGA
>JADFHV010000223.1 GCA_022566975.1 Chloroflexota bacterium | reverse complement strand
GTCGATGCCAACGGAAAGACTATCCTGAAGGCCGGCGGGACCGTCACCAAGCGGACCCTGGGCCGAATCGCCTCGCTGTCCAAGCAGAAGATCACCGTTAAGCCCTTCGTCTCCGGCGACCCTGAGGACATATCCTACCTCTCGGCCGACGAAGAGGACCAGGTCCATATCACCCAGGCCAACTCGGTGGTCGACAACGTGGGACAGTTCGTTGACGAGAGGGTCGAGACCAGGGCCGGCGACAGCGTCTCGATGGAGCCTCCATCTAACGTAGATTACATGGACGTCTCGCCCATGCAGCTGGTCAGCGTCTCCACGTCCCTGATCCCGTTCCTCGAGCACGACGACGCCAACCGGGCCTTGATGGGCTCCAATATGCAACGGCAAGCGGTGCCGTTGCTTCGGCCCGAGCCCCCGCTCGTGGGGACGGGGATGGAGGAGCGAGTCGCCCGGGACAGCGGACAGGTGATCCTCTCGAAGTCCGACGGGGTGATAGCCAAAGCAACAGGCGAGCAGGTCGACGTCCTGGACCCCCAGGGCAATACACATGTTTACCCCTTGCTAAAGTTCCTCAGGAGCAACCAGGGGACCTGCGTCAACCAGCGGGCCATCGTCACCAAGGGTGACACCGTCACGGAGGGACAGGTCCTGGCCGACAGCTCGTCCACTGGGCATGGAGTGCTCGCCCTGGGTCAGAACGTCCTTGTGGCTTTCATGAGCTGGGAGGGTTACAACTTCGAGGATGCCATCATCATCAGCGAGCGGATGGTGAAGGATGACCGGTTTACCTCTATCCACATTGAGAAGCATGAGGTGGAGGCAAGGGATACGAAGCTCGGCCCTGAGGAGATTACCCAGGATATCCCCAACGTGGGAGACGAGAACCTGCGCAACCTTGACGAGGAAGGGGTCATCCGGACCGGCGCGGAGATCGGTCCTGGCGACATCCTCGTGGGCAAGATTACGCCCAAAGGCGAGACGGAGCTCAGCGCAGAGGAGAAGCTCCTGAGGGCAATCTTTGGAGAAAAGGCCCGCGACGTGAAGGACACCTCCCTACGCGTGCCCCATGGACAGAAGGGGAAGGTCATAGAGGTCAGGGTACTCAGCCGAGACCAGAAGGACGAGTTGCCACCGGGTGTCAACAAGCTCGTACGTCTGTGGATCGCCCAGACCCGCAAGGTCACAGAGGGTGACAAGATGGCGGGCCGCCACGGCAACAAGGGCGTGATAGCCCGTATCCTCCCTGAGGAGGATATGCCGTTCATGCCTAACGGCACCCCGATGGATATCATCCTTAATCCGATAGGCGTGCCGTCGCGCATGAACCTGGGACAGGTCTTGGAAACCCACCTCGGCTTCGCGGCGCATGAGCTGGGCTTCCGTGCTGTTTCGCCAGTATTCGACGGCGCCCCCGACGCGGCAATTGAGGACGCGCTATCCCGAGTATGGATGGTTGGCCAGTCAGGCTCCGTGGACCCCCGACCGCTGGATGGAGACCGGGCGAAGAACATTGACTACGACGCTACGCGGGACTGGCTCAGCGAGCGCGGGTACGACTTCGACCGTATCTTCGACAACGGCACCGACGGAGAAGCCACCAGGGCATGCCTGACCATATGGCTGAGTGAAGAGATGGGACAGGACGTGTCCGGACTCAGCGACGACGAGATCAGAGCGGAGGTCCTGCGCCTGAATCGTGACGAGCAGATAGCGGCCCCAATCATGGGTAAGTCCATTCTGTATGACGGGCGGACCGGGGAGCCTTTCGACCAACCCATTACCGCCGGATACATATACATGATGAAGCTTAGCCACCTGGTGGAAGACAAGATCCACGCCCGCTCCACAGGCCCCTACTCCCTCATCACTCAGCAGCCGCTTGGGGGTAAGGCCCAGTTCGGCGGCCAGCGCTTCGGGGAGATGGAGGTCTGGGCGCTGGAGGCCTACAGCGCAGCGCATAACCTCCAGGAGATACTGACGGTCAAGTCGGACGACGTGGTCGGCAGGGTCAAGACCTACGAGTCCATCGTCAAGGGCGAAGACGTTATCCAGCCGGGGATCCCGGAGTCCTTCCACGTTCTCCTGAAGGAGCTCCAGAGCCTGGGGCTGTCCGTAGAGCTACTACACGAGGAGACGGACCAGCTCGCCCTGCGGTCCGTACCGGACGAGGAACTCGAGGACCTAGACCCGCCGGCCCTGCAGATCGTGGAGGATGGCACAGAGGAAGTAGTCGCCGCCCCCGTTGCTGAGAGCACCAACGGTCAGGGCTCAGAAGGGGTTGCCCAAGAGGCGGCGACCACCGACGACTAGCGTTTCGAGCGACCGGCGGTCGCGCTTCCTAGTGAACGTCGATACGGGATGGCTTTGAGTGTAGGAGTGTGATGCATGGCCCAGGGTGGCAACGACTTTAACGCGATACGCATATCGCTGGCGTCTCCCGAGCAGATCAAGACATGGTCCTACGGAGAGATCACCAAGCCGGAGACGATCAACTACCGTACCCTGCGGCCCGAGAAGGATGGGCTGTTCTGCGAGCGCATCTTCGGGCCCACGCGGGATTGGGAGTGCTACTGCGGGAAGTACAAGAAGATTCGCTATAAGGGCGTGATCTGCGATCGATGCGGCGTCGAGGTAGCGCGGTCCAAGGTGCGCCGCGAGCGCATGGGTCACATCACGCTGGCCGCTCCCGTGGCGCACATATGGTTCTCCAAGGGTACTCCCAGCCGGTTGGGGCTCCTGTTGGACCTGTCGCCCAGAAACCTGGACAGGGTGCTCTACTTCGCTCAGTACCTGGTGGCCGCGGTGGACGAGCAGCTCCGCAACGACGCGGTGAAGGGACTCCAGGCGCATCTGGAGGAGGGCACGCAGAGGCTGGAGGCGGAAGCTCGGGAGAAGACCGAAGAGCTTGGCCTGAGTCCGGAGGAAGGCTCTGAAGATACGGAGAGTAAGCTCTCCGATAAAGAGCGCAAGGCGGCCGAGTCGAATCTCGCGAAGATAAACGCCCAGCTCGAATCCGACAAGACCGAGTTCGAAAACCAGGTCCTGGGACAGATCGACGAGCTGGATGGGCTACGGGTGGGGCAGCTGCTCACCGAGAGCCGGTACCGGGAGATGCGAGACGCCTACGGCAGTGTCTTCCGGGCAAACATGGGAGCGGAGGCTGTGCTGGAGGCGCTCCGGGTGATCGATATGGGCGTCCTCCGTGAGTCGCTCCAGGAGGAGATGGGGTCCACATCCGGCCAGAGGCGGAAGAAGGCGATCAAACGGTTGCGAGTGGTCGAGGCCTTCCGTAAAAGCGGCAACAAGCCCGAATGGATGGTATTTACCGTACTGCCGGTGCTGCCGCCGGAGCTCAGGCCTATGGTCCAGCTGGACGGTGGGCGCTTTGCCACCAGCGATCTCAACGACCTCTACCGCCGTGTCATCAACCGGAACAACAGGCTCAAGCGGCTCATAGAGCTGCGGGCCCCGGAGATCATCGTGCGCAACGAGAAGCGCATGCTGCAAGAGGCCGTGGACGCCCTGGTGGACAACGGGCGCAGAGGCCGGGCAGTCTCCGGAAGCCACAACCATCGGCTGAAGTCGCTGTCGGACCTCCTGCGAGGCAAGCAAGGGCGCTTCCGCCAGAATCTGTTGGGCAAGAGAGTCGACTACAGCGGCCGCTCCGTGATCATCGCCGGGCCGGAGCTCAAGTTCAACCAGTGCGGTCTTCCGCGACGAATGGCCCTTGAGCTGTTCAAGCCTTTCGTCATGAACCGCCTGGTCATGCAGGGCTACGCCCACAACATCAAGAGCGCCAAGCGGATGGCCGAGGCCGCCAGCCCGGAGGTCTGGGATATTCTGGAGGAGGTGGTCAAGAAGCGGCCGGTGCTGCTTAACCGCGCCCCAACACTTCACAGGCTGGGTATCCAGGCGTTCGAGCCGGTGCTAATCGACGGGAGCGCCATTCAGCTCCATCCTCTCGCCTGCACTGCGTTCAACGCAGACTTCGATGGAGACCAGATGGCGGTGCACATACCCCTCTCAAGGCAGGCGGTGCTCGAGGCCAAACGGCTGATGCTGAGCACCTTTAACATGCTGTCGCCCAGCTCCGGCGAGCCCATCGTCGCGCCCACATTGGACATGGTGCTCGGTTGCTACTACCTGACCATGATCGAAGAGGGCACCGACGGTAAGGGCCGCCGGTTCGCCAGCTTCGAGGACGCGCGATTGGCCTACGACCTGGAGACCGTAGACCTGCGCGCCCAGATTCGGGTCCGGCAGGACAGTAGCAA
>JADFHV010000222.1 GCA_022566975.1 Chloroflexota bacterium | reverse complement strand
CCAGGGGCTCCCCGGGGTCCATCCCCTTTCGGATGCCGTCGAGCCCCGCCATCAGCATGGCGGCGAAGGCCAGGTACGGGTTCGCCGACGGGTCCGGGCAGCGGTACTCCACCCTCTTGGACTCCGGCGTCGAGAAGTAGACCGGGATGCGGGCGCAGGCGCTCCGGTTCCTCGCCGAGTAGACCAGGTTGACCGGCGCCTCGAACCCCGGCACCAGCCGCCGGTACGAGTTGGTCGTCGGCGCGCACAGCGCCAGCAGGGCCGGCGAGTGGGTGAGAAGGCCACCGATGTAGCTCTTCATCATCTCGCTCATGTTGGCGTAGCCCTCTCCGAAGAAGAGGTTGTCGCCGTTCTTCCAGATGCTCTGGTGGGTGTGCATGCCCGTACCGTTGTCGCCGAAGAGCGGCTTGGGCATGAAGGTGGCGACCTTGCCGTGCTCGCTGGCCACGTTCTTGAGCAAGTACTTGAACATCATCACGTTATCGGCCATCCTCGTCAGGGTGTCGTAGCGCATATCGATCTCACCCTGGCCGGCCGTCGCCACCTCATGGTGGTGCTTCTCGACCTGGATTCCGAACTCCGCCATCCTGAGAGCGGCCTCGGACCTGATGTCGGTGAGGGTGTCCGTAGGCGGCGCAGGGAAATAGCCCTCCTTTAGGCGCGGGCGGTAGGCCCGGTTGTGGCCACCCCCCAGCGAGGACTCGGCCCCCGAGTTCCATATCCCCTCGTCGGAGTCCACGAAGTAGTACCCGCTCCGGGCGTTCTGGTCGAAGCGGGCCGAGTCGAAGATGAAGAACTCGAGCTCAGGGCCCCAGTAGCTGACCTCGCCGATGCCCGACGACTTCAGGTGCGCCTCGGCCTTTTGAGCGATCCAGCGCGGGTCCCGCGGGTAGCTGCTTCCGGTCATCGGGTCACGGATGTTGCAGATAAGGCTCAGCGTCGTTATGTCGAAGACCCGATCGATGGCCGCTGTGCTCGCGTCAGGCACGAGCAGCATGTCACTCTCGTGGATGGACTGGAATCCCCTGATACTGGAGCCGTCGAAGCCGGTCCCCTCATCGAAAAGCTCCTGTTTTAGCTCGTGCACGGGGATCGATAGGTGCTGCAACGTGCCCGGAACGTCGGTGAATTTCAGGTCCACCATCTGGACCTTCTTCTCTCTGGCGAGCTGAATCACGTCAGTGGGCGTGAGCTTACTGGGCGTCATCCTGCGGACCCTCCTTTGTGAGAAAATATGTGACGGGACTCATCCATCGCTGTTCATTGTGCACCTGTCTTGTTACCTAAATGTTGCTTATCTGTTAAATCTTTGTAACATGGTGACCCGACGGTGAGTCGGGCCAGAGGAGAATAGGATGGCGAAGACACGCGCGGAGCAGATCGCCTACGGCGACGAGGTCATCACCGCCCAGGTACCCGAGCGGACCCGCACGATCACGGCCAAGAGACCGCTGCCCCCTATAGCCGACATCGAGCAGGCGGTCAGGGACGCCATCGATAACCCCATCGCCCACGAGCCGCTGGCCAAGCTCATCGGCCCCAAGGCCAAGGTGACCATAGCCTTCGACGACGCCTCCGGCGCATACTTCCAGACTCGGCGGACCGACTTCCGCCAGACCGCGATCGAGGTCATCGTGGAGGAGCTCCGCAAGGCCGGCGTGGAACTCAGCGACATCACTCTCCTGTGCGCGCAGGGGCTGCACCGCAAGCTGAGCCGCACCGAGATGGAGACCTTCCTGGGCCGGCGCCTGGTGCTCCAGTTCGGCTACAACCAGCTCTACTGCCACGACGCCGAGGACCCGGACCAGCTCATCCACCTGGGACACACCAAGCGCGGTTTCGACGTTGAGGTCAACAGAGCGGTCCTGGACTCGGACCTGTTCATCTACCTCAACACCATGTGGGCCCCCTTCAACGGCGGCTGGAAGTCCACCGCCGTCGGCCTCGGGACCTTCCGCAGCATCAGGCACCACCACAGGCCGTGGCCCGATGCGGCGGGCCACTCGGTGGACGACCCCAAGAGCTCGGCGTTCAAGAAGCTGGTATGGGAGCAGGGCGCACTCATCCAGAAGGCCCTCGAGGAGAGGGGTCGCCGGCTCTTCACCATCGAGACGGTCTACGACAACGGGGAGCCCCAGAAGGACCTCATCGCCATCAACGCCGGTCACCCCACCGAGGTCCACCCACACACGCTACGGGCCATAGACGAGCAGCTCGTCGTGGACGTGGAGGGCCAGTCGGACATCCTCATCGCGGGGATAGCCAACAGGGCCGAGTGCTACTCCAAGTTCTCCATAATCAACCCCATCCTGGTCGCCAACCAGGCGATGGCGAACACGGTGATGCAGTTCCAGCAGATGCCCATCGTCCGTGAGGGAGGCATCGCCATTCTCGCGCACCCGTTGACGGCGCAGTTCGACAAGCGCCGGTTCGCACCGTACGTGGAGTTCTTCGAAGAGCTGATGGCGCAGGAGCTTGATCCCTACTGGCTCTGGGAGAACTACGTCGAAGACTTCGCCCACCGTCCGGAGTACGTGTACGGCTACAGGTACGCCCACGCCTACCACGGCTCCCACCCCTTCTTCATGTGGAACAGCACGGCCGTGCCGAGACAGTACCTGAGCAAGATCTACTTCGCGGGGGTCAAAGACCGGTCCGCCGCCAGGAGGTGCGGCTTCGAGGCCTTCCCGACGGTGGAGGACGCCATCGAAGCCGCCGAGGCGGAGCTGGGGTCCGACGCCAGCATCACCCTCATGCAGCGCCCGCCGCAGTTCATCCCCAGGGTGTCGGCGGGCTAGTATCTTGACGCGGTCGCTCGCGTCGCCTGAACGCTAGTTGCGCAGCCGGCGACCCGCCCGCCTACCCGGAGGCCTCGCCTGAGGCCTCCAGCGTCTCGATCTCCTTCTCCACCTGCCCCAGCTTGACGAACTCCTGCTGGGCCAGGTGAAAGCACCGCTGCAGGCACAGGTTCGCCAGCCGGGCGGCGAGGGGTCCCCCCGCCTTAGCCGACGCGATCAGCCGGGGGATCTGGAACTCCTGTGGCAGGTGGTTGGCGAGGAGGGCGATGTCCGCCTCAGCGTCTCTGGACAGGGACTCCTCCCCACCTTCGACAGCGAACCGAAGCCGACCGACCAGCTTGGTGAGCTCGCCCAGCTTGTCGCTATCGCTCATCAGCTCGTAGAGGACCTCGTTGACCCCGAGCCCGGCGGACTCCGGGTCTCCTATGTCGGACGGCTGAAAGCCCTCGACCGTGGTTGAGTACATCTCGGCGTAGTGCTGCACGGCCTCATTGACCGCCATCATCGCGGAGGGAACGTCGGCAGTGTTGATGCTGCCGCCGAAGAGGACATCGTCGTCTCTGCTGGCGGCCAGCACCTCCAGGTAGTCCCGTCCGTCCACCAGCTCGGGAGCCGGCGGAAAGGCGAAGGCCGAGAGATCCTGCATCCCTAGCTCGCCCATCTGGTTCATTAGGAAGGGGGGCACGTACTTGGAGACGTCGACAGAGATGGGAAGGATGACCAGGTAAGTGGCCCAGACCTCCTTCGGGTCCGACGAGCTCTGGAAGTAGAGGATGGCGTGGCCCTTGGGCGCGTCTTTGTCACCTCTTTCGAACTCGATGGCCATGGCTCTTGCGGCTGCCCTCCTCGGGGACGCGCGTCAGATGACGCTGACCGCTACAATTATACGGCAGAATCCGGTCAGATTGTTAAGCCTGAGTTTTTCATGCCATTTCCAGGGAAAACTCTCCAAGAGCTAGGTATGGGGATAAATAGATGGGCCTGGAGGTGAGAGAGACAACGGAGGTCTTGGAGGTTGGAGGGGTGTTGTTTGTGACGGTTTAAGGCGTGTTGGTGGAGACGAAATACTGGGGAGCCGGTTCCACCTTATAGTCAATGATCTTACGTTCCCCAAGCAAGACTGCGTCCAGGGCAGCGATGCCCGATCTGCTAGCACCGTCGAATTCGACCTCAAAGTGTAGATGGGTGCCCGTGCTGGCTCCAGTGGTCCCAATAACACCGAGCTCCTGTCCGGTCTCTACTGGCTGACCTTCGGTCACCTTGATCGAGCCGTCCTTGAGATGGGCGTAAAGCGTGGAGTACCCATCGCCATGATCAATCCTGACGTAGTTTCCAAATCCGCCAGGGTCATTGCCGATGGCTTTGACCGCTCCGCCTGCTGCCGCCCGCCCCGCCGGGCGGCCGGAAAAGCTGCGTCTGGGGGATGTGCTGGTCCAGCAGCGCCTGATCTCCCAGGAGCAGTTGCAGCAGACCCTGGA
>JADFHV010000004.1 GCA_022566975.1 Chloroflexota bacterium | reverse complement strand
CGAGGGCGCGGTCGGATACGCCACCGGCGGCGTCCATTCGTACTTTTACGGCGCGACGGCGCCGGAAGTCGAGACGCTAATCAAGCCGCTGCTCGTGGGGCAGGACCCGTGGGACCGGGAGTTGCTCTGGAACTGGATGGCGCAGCACCGCGGCATATCGGAGCGGCTGCTCGGTAACATCGACTCGGCGTTATGGGACCTGGGGGGCCGTGTCGCCGGGGTGTCCGTGGCGAAGCTGATGGTGAGTTTTCCCACCGGGACACCGGAGGCCAACGACTGGCCGCCGATGGCATAGCCTGCGGGGATTTGAACCTTTAGGATTTCGGTGGCAGCCCGATTCTTCCGCATGGTCAAGTCGAAGATTATCTCGGTCGCGGCAGAAGGCGACTTGTCCGTTTGGGTGACGTTAAGGCGGCTGCCCGAAGGGGGCGCGAAGTCGGCCCCGTCGGCGGCAAAGAAAACGTTGCCGGTGGCGGTCTCAATACGGTAGGAGACCAAGGCCGCCGAGTCGGGAATATCCTTGAGGTAATCCGGGGTGAACGTCCTGTTGGGGTCGTTGGGAAGGCGAGCGTCGAAGTCGATAGCCCGGACGCCCAAATCCGTCTGGTCTGGGGGAAGCGGTTCCACCGGATATTTAGTCGGGTTAAAGGAGTCGTTCAAAAACCGGTCGGCAGCGGTTGCGATGGTATTGGTGTCACTCAGGATCTGAGCGGTAACACCGGCGGCGCCCAAGCCACTGACGGCGCCGGAGACCACGGCGGCCAGAATGCCAATGATGGCCATGACGGCCAACAACTCGACTAGGGTGAAACCCTTCTGTTGTCGCATGAGGAAATACCGTTGTCCGCCAATGCCTAGGCCAGACTAAGTACCGGCGAACCCTATTACCACCTTAATTGAGGCGCTCCAAATGCGAATCACTAAAAGGGGTGATTGATCGGGTGAAAAAATGGCTACTCTGGTGGTGGATGATTTCCACTTCAATCCTTGTCGCGCTGGTGGACAAGCATCCCCCTCCGACGTAATATGCCCTCATCATGGCCAGCGAACGATTCCAGCGCCGCATAGACCGCCTGTTGGATCAGATCGAAGAGGCGGCTGACATACGGGACTGGGCAACGGTGCACCAGCTTGCTGAAGACGTGCTCGTGGCCGACCCCGGCAACTCGGATGCACAGAACTTCCTGGCTACTGCAGAACGGGCATTGACAAGTTCTGCATCGCCCGCAACTTCTGCCCCTATCACAACCCCCATTACAGCTCCAGACCATCCCACCTCCTTCGCCAATGGCCGCTACCAGGTCAAGCAATTCCTGGGCGAGGGCGGCAAGAAGAAAGTCTACCTGACCCACGACAGCGTGCTGCTGTCAGGGCTGGAGCGGCGCGTGCCCTGATGGTCGGCCTAGTCGGAGGGCGCCGTGTCGGTAGTGGTCTGCCGCGGAGAGGGCTCCGCAAGAGGTCTGTACGCTACCTCGCCGTGCTGAGAAAGGTCGAGGCCCTGCTCCTCCTCTTCATCCCGCACCCTCAACCCTATGGTAGCCTTCAGAGCGAACAGGATGACCGAGGTCATGACAAAGGCCCATCCCCAGGTGGCGCCGATGGCCCCGAGCTGACGCAGGACCTGCTCCCCCCGGTCCACTCCGGGCAGGACCAGGTCTGAGATGCCCATAAAGCCGACCCCGACGAACAGCCCCGCAGCCAGGACTCCCCAGGTCCCGCCGACACCGTGGACGGCCCAGACGTCCAGGGCGTCGTCCAGCTTTATCTTGTTCTTGAGCTGGATGGCGAAGTAGCAGAGCCCTCCCGCTCCCAGGCCGATCAGAAGAGCGGGCATCGGCCCCACGAAGCCGGACGCCGGTGTGATCGTCGCCAGTCCCGCAACGGCCCCGGTGGCCAGGCCCACTACGCTAACCTTTCCGTTGAGAGACCAGTCGAGCGCTGCCCACGTCAGGGCGGCCATCGCGGCCGCGCTGTTGGTCACTACGAAGGCGTTGGTGGCGCTGCCGCCGGCGGTAAGGGCGCTCCCGGCGTTGAAGCCGAACCATCCGAACCACAGCAAGGAGGCCCCCAGTATCACGAAGGGGATGTTGTGGGGCTCCATGGGCTCCTTGCCGTAGCCCAGTCGCCTGCCGAATATGATGGCGGCAGCGAGAGCGCCCGCGCCGGAGCTGATGTGAACGACGGTGCCGCCGGCAAAGTCCAGGGCGCCCCACCCGTTCAGTCCCAGCCATCCGTTGTCGCCCCAAACCCAGTGGGCGAGCGGGGCGTACACGACGGTCGACCAGACGACGGTGAAGATGACGAGCGTGCTGAACTTTATCCGCTCGGCGAAGGCCCCCGTTATGAGGGCGGGGGTGATTATGGCGAACATCGCCTGGAAGATCATGAACGCCTGGTGAGGAATAGTGGCCGCGTAGGGCCCCGGCGCTGTAGCCAACACCCCGCGCAGGCCGATATAGTCAAGATTGCCGATGAAACCCCAGTCCCGCCAGTCGGGGCCAAAGGCCAGGCTGTAGCCCCACAGGACCCAGACGACACTGACCAGCGCGATAGCGATAAAGCTGTGGGCAATGGTGCCGGTGACGTTTTTCGCGCGGACCAGGCCGCCGTAGAAGAAGGCGAGTCCTGGGACCATGAGCAGGACCAACGCAGACGAGACCAGGATCCAGGCGGTATCTCCACTATCCATGCGGTATCCTCCTGCGCATACCTGATGCCCTGTATCTCCGGGACGCCTGTCGCGTGGGCATTAGCCAGTCGTTTCGATAGGGGCTCTGCCGCATTGCACGGCACTGGAGGCGAGAATAGGTGGCGCACCCATGAGTGTCAAGGAAGCTAGGGGCGCGCAAACGGGAGGATCGGTCGTACGTCGGGAAGCGACCCCGACACCGCAAAGGGCGATGCGGCGGACGCCGGAGGTCGAACAGCGCCTACTTAGAAACTATCTCAGAATCCTTTTGGGGGAGTCCAGAGTCCCGAATAGTCGGGACTCTGGCAGAGGGCCTGGGGGCCTGTCCTGAGCCCGCCGAAGGGATGTGCCCCCAGTAGCAAAATCCCCTTAGGGTGGGGGGGGGGGGTGGGAACAAAGGCATCCGCCTTTTTGAGATCATTACTTAGCCAGCGCAGGAGAAGACCGATGCGATACGTGGAGTACGACCGCCAGGACGCCATCGCCGTGATCACCATGAACCGGCCGGAGCGGGGAAACGCCCTTAGCGTCGACATGATTACGGACCTGATGGAGGCCCACGTGACCTTCAGGGACGACGCCAACGCCCGTGTCGGCATCGTGACGGGTGTCGGAAAGTTCTTCTGCGCGGGCCTCGACCTGAAGGACGCCGCCGCCAGCAACGACCCCAACGTCGATCAGAGGTTCGGAGACGTTTTCGACCCGGACGACCTCCCCAAGCCTCTCATCGCCGCGGTCAACGGCTGGGCCGTCGGCGGCGGCCTGAACATGGTCGTCGAGACCTGCGAGCTGGCCGTAATGGCCGAAGACGCCAAGATGTTCATAGCGCAGACCAGGCTGGGCTATCCCGTAGGCTGGCCATACAGGCTGACCCACGGCCTGACACCGGCGGAGGCCGCTGAGGTCACCTACGGCTTCGAGATCACCGGGCAGCGGGCCCTTGAGATGGGGCTCGTCAACCGCGTCGTCCCGCGGGAACGGCTGATGGAGACCGCCATGGGGATGGCCGAGCACCTGGCCGGCATGCCTCCGATGGCCATTCTCGCCGCCAAAGAACTCCTGAGAAAGATCACTCCGGCCGTCCCTCCCGACATCGACCGGTACGCGCGCGACCTCGTCACGCGACTGGTCGCGTCCAGGGACACCACCGAAGCCATCAAGGCCTTCGCGGAGAAGCGCCCGCCCAAGTTCGAGGGGCGCTAGTCGCAAGTCAAAGGCGATTTGAACGAGGTCGGCTGTCATTCCTCGTCGCCCCAGACGTGTCTACCGTCTCCGTAGGGGTCCCGGCGTGTCGGGACCCTCACGCGTGTGCAGGGGCTGACCAACGATCGATACCGTCATGCCGAGGACTCCCCGACGAGGAATCTGGGGTGGGGATGACCTCGTAGAGGTGTCGGACAGAATAGGCGGGGTCGGCCGTAGTGCGCCGAACACTCATGTAGGGTGTGACCTACGGCTCGCCGCTGGGCCCCTCGGTCTTCACGACGCCCTTCTCGTAGAGGTCGGCGATCTGGGGCTCGGTGTAGCCGGCTTCCCGTAGGACCTCAGCGGTGTGCTCGCCTAACAACGGCGTAGGCCTCCGTATGGCCTGGGCCGAGCCTGGAAAGCCCACAAGGCGGCTGGAGAGCCTCAGGCGTCCCAGGTTGGGGTGCTTGTGCTCGGCGATCAAGTCATTGGCTATGGCCTGAGGGTCCTCGAAAAATCCCGCGTCGTAGCCCTCGACGACCGGCGCGCAGGGGACCGACGCATCTGTCAGCATCCGTACCCACTCCTCTGCGGACCGCTCTTTGAAGGCCGAGTCCATCTCCCGTGCCAGATCGGCGTCGTTCACGCCACGCGGCGCCGGTGCTGAGAAGCGGTCGTCTGTGGACAGGTCATGCCGCCCTAAGACGTCGCACAGAGACCTCCACTCCTCCTCCGTATCGACGACAACGTAGAGCCACCCGTCGTCGGTCTCGTACAGTCGATGGAGGGCGTCGAGCCCGTGCTGTCCCTTACCGGCAGGCCGGCGCGGAGGCTTCCCTGCATAGCTGGTGAAGGCATCGGACCCGAGCAGGACCCCGGCGTTCAGCAGGTTCGTCTCCACCCGTTGGCCCACGCCGCAGCGGGCCTTTGCAAACAGTGCCAGGACCGTGCCCAGGGCCCCCAGCATGGCGGCCGTGTAGTCGGCGGGGCCCAACACGGCCAGGAAGACCGGCGGGTTCTCGGGACCTCCCTGCGCCCGTTCCAGTCCGGTCAACGCCTCGGACAAGGGGTCGAGCCCCGGACGGTGGGAGTAGGGGCCGGTGGAGCCGAAACCCGTGACGTGCGTGTAGACCAGCCCCGGATTGGCCTCATCGAGCCAGTCGGGGTCCAGTCCCAGCCGGACGGCGGCGCCGGGTCGCATGTTCTCCAGGACCACGTCCGACGACTTCGCCAGCGCCCGGACGATCTCGCGGCCCTCAGGCGCCTTCCCGTCCACCGATATGGACCGCTTGTTGCTATTGAGATAGAAGAAGGCCCCGGTTCCCGACGGCCTGCTGATGTCCCCCTTGCGGGACTCCAGCTTCGTGACGTCGGCTCCGAGCTCGGAGAGCAGCCAGCCCGCGTGTGGACCGGCGATAACGCTGGCCATCTCCAGCACCTTGACTCCCGCCAGGGGGGCATCCAGGGCGCCGTCGTCGACCTCAGACGTGGACGGCAGCGGAGAGGGCCCGTCATCCAGCCACGAAGCATGTCTCGCGGCAGGCCCCCGCACCTCGCCCGGCGTCTTCAGCAGCTTGATGGGCAGTCCCATCTGTGCCATCGGCCCAACCTCGGGGTCCTCCAGCTCGATTAGCATGTCGTTGGCGAGTATCTTGGGGTCGTCCATGGCCTCTTCGACCGTCTGGACCCGCGCGTACGGCACGTCGGCCCTCTCGAACACCTCCTCCCACTCCGCACAGGACCTCGTCTTCATGACTCCGGACACGATGTCGAAGAGCTCCTTCTGGGCCTCCTCGGACTCTTGCCGGTGCCCTCCGCCGTACCTGGGATCGGCCAGCACGTCCGTGATGTCCATCGCCTCAGCGGCCAGGGCGACAAATCCGGCATGGATGCAGGCAAGCTGAAGCCACTCGCCGTCGGCGCACAGGTACATGCTGTAAAACGGCGTGCCGCCTGAGGGAGTGCCTATCCAGGACATAGGCTTGAGCCTGTCGCCGGCCACCCTGGGCGCCATGTCGAGAGCGCCGGACATCAGAGAGACCTCCACCGCCCTCCCCCGCCCGGTCCGCTCCCTGGCGAACAGGGAGGCAACGATACCCTGGGCGGCATGTAGAGCGGCCCCAACGCTGGGAACGCGAAGCACCACGTGGACCGGCCCCGGCCGGAACGACGGCTGGCTCGCGAGAATCCCTGTCCGCGCCATGACCAGGTCGTCGTCGGCAGGCTCGTCCTTCAGCGGCCCCTGTCTCCCGTAGGCCGTGATGGAGCAGTGGACCAGCCGCGGGTTGAGTGACGAGAGCGCGTTGTAATCGACCAAGGCCTGCATGGGCGACGACGGGGCAAGACTCTCCACCAGGACGTCGGCTCCTCGAACAAGACGCCGGAAGTCCCGATGCTCGTCTGAATCGCCCTCGTCCAGCGCCTTTTGGAGGTCCAGGGCGACTCTCTCCTTGCCTCGGTCCCACACCCGGTAGCCCGGCGCCTGCCGCAAGGCGCCCCCGCCGGGCGCCTCGATCCGGACGACCCTGGCCCCGTTGTCGCACAAAAACATGGTGGCGAGGGCGCCCGCCATGCCCGCCGTCAGGTCCAGTACCGTTATGTCGTCCAGCGCGGGGGCCAACTCAGTTTCTCCAACGCGCGGTTCTCAGGGGTAAAGGCAAAAGTGCGCGCTTGCTGGTCAACCCTACCCCCGCGGCAGTCCCAGCCCCCGGGTGGCGATAATGTTCCGCTGGATCTCAGAGGTGCCTGCCCCCACGGTCCCCGCGCCGATGGGTCCGAAGGCCAGCCGCATGTAGCCGTTCTCCACCCGCCCCTGCAGCGGGGCCCACTTCGAGTCCGGCTCGAGCTGACCGTACAGACCCAGTAGCTGCATCGCCAGTCCCAGCAGACGAACCGTCACCTCCGAGCCGAAGAGCTTGGCGATGGACGCCTCCTTGTTGGGCGTCACGCCCCGACTCTGCATCCAGCCGACGTTGTAGCAGACCAGACGCGACGTCTCCAGCTCCACCGCCATGTTGGCCAGCCTCGACCTGATGACCGGGTCCTCAGCCAACGGCCGCCCGTTGCGGACTGTATCCTTGCAAAACTTCACCAGCTCGTCCAGTAGCCTGCGGCCTCTGGCCGGCACCCCGATGCCCGACCGTTCGATGTCCAACGATTCGGCTCCAAGGTACCACCCCCTGTTGAGCTCGCCCACCAGGTTCCTCTTGGGGACCCGCACCCTGTCGAACGTGACCAGCGCCCGATGTGCGCCCCACATCATCGGGACGGACTTGATGCTTATCCCTGGAAGGTCCATCTCCATGAGAAGGAAGCTGATGCCCCGGTGCTTGGGCGCGTCCAGGTCGGTGCGGACCAGCATGAACATCCACTCCGCGCCGGCGTGCGCCCCATTCCATATCTTGGAGCCTGTGACGACGAAGTCGTCGCCGTCCTTCACCGCCCTGGTCTGCAGCGAGGCCAGGTCCGACCCGGAGTCCGGCTCGGAGTACCCCTGGCACCAGGTGATCTCTGCCCGCGCGATGCGCGGGAGGAAATACTCCTTCTGGTAGTCCGTCCCGTACGTCATGAGGATGGGCGCGACCATTCCCTCCACAGCCGGGACACCCCTGTAGGCCGTCTCCTCGTTGAAGACCATCTGACGGATGTGGGACGCGCCCTGCCCTCCGTACTCCTCCGGCCACCCCAGTGTCAGCCAGCCCCTCTCGGCCAGCTTCTCCTGGAACCTCCTCATCAGCAGGCGGTCCTCGGGCTCCTCAGGCTCGATGTGGTAGGTGCGCCAGTCCCATGGCAGCTCCCTGTCCACGAACTCGGCGACCTCCCGCCCGAAGGCCACGTCCTCGTCGCTAAACCGGAAGTCCATCTTTCAGACGTTCCTAGCTCGCCGGCGGTCGCGCCGCCGCACTGCCACAGCTGTTCTAGGCCCGGCGCGAAGGCAGTTCGACCACCGCGTGGCCGAGCGTGGTCCTCTCGCCCTCGTGGGTCTCCAGCCAGATATCGCACTCCACCAGGTTCTCTCCGTCTTCGACATGCTTCTTGCTCACGACCCCCTTCGCGTAGACCGGCGTGCCGGGAATGTCCATGCCCCGAAACTGGACGCTGAGCTCCCTCAGGGTGCCGTATTCGCCCATCCAGTCGGTCATGAGCTGGCCCAGGAACGCGTTCTTGAGCGGGCCGTGCACGATAACGTCGGGCAGACCGAACGAGAGCGCGAACTCCCGGTCGTAGTGGATCTGGTAGTAGTCCGACGTCGCCCCGGCGAACTTGACGAGCTGCCGAGTCGTCGGCCTCTTCACGAGGGTGGGAATCTCCCTCCCCTCTTCTACGTCCTCGAAGTACAGCTGTTCAGTCACGGACTCGTACCCCTCTCAGTGCCCCGAGAGCGAACTGCTTGATGGCTGTACCGGACCTGTTCTTGACTCTCGTCCATAGACGAGGACACACATACCGCAGCCTTCAGGCTGCGGTTCAGCCAGTACCCCACTACCGTGACCGTTCTTCGGGAGTCTGGAAGTAGATGGCCGTCCTTCGGCGCTCGGCCACCCTCTTGCCGAACTGGTTCATATACCCGATCTCCCTGACAACAAAAAGCATGCTCCCCAGCCGGCCCCGGCGCTCATATATCTCCGCGATCCGGCTGGTTACGGTAATCCGGTCGCCGGGGCGCACCGGCTCGAAATACCGCCACTGACTGCCGCCCTCGAGGCTCCCCTTGTAGGGATTCTCGAATGGGACCCTCATCGGGCCCGATATCATAGAGTCGAAGAACGTGGGGGGAGCGATGAGCCCGCCGTATCGGGCCTCGCGCGCTGCCCGTTCGTCGCTGTAGACAGGGTTCGGGTCCTCTATCGCCTCGACGAACCTGATGAGCGCACCCTTCTCCACCTCGTAGGTCACCGGCTCGGACTCGGCTCCGATGGCGTCCCGCATCCCCTGTGTGATGACCGACCCTTGAGAGGTCATTCGGCTCCGTTTACACCGTAGCTCTCGGGGGATTCAGCCCACTTATCGGATCTCATCTCGGTCTCCTATGCACCGGCGGCATGTTGATAGAACAGCCTGTCGCCCAGCCGGCAAAACCCGAGCTTTTCGTACATGTCCACCGCTGGTGGACCGGACGCGGTCAGCCAGACGAGGTCACCGCACCGCTCGAAGGCATCCCGCACAAGCTCGCTTGAGACCGCCGATGCGACGCCCCGACGTCTGGCCGACCGGAGCGTGTGAATCCGCGTGATCTGCGTACGGCCCAGATTGCACCAGCTATAGCCGGTTCCAACAGGCTGGCCTTCAAGACAGGCAACCACGGCGCGGCACGTCCCATCCGGTCCGATCTCTTCTCTGAATCTTACGAGCGCCCCGTCTGACAGAGGCTGCTGCTTTGCGGCCAGGCCAGCCGCAACAACTGATTGAAAGGCATCGAATTCGTCCGGTGGGTCCGCCGGATCGAGGAATCGCACATGGACCTGCCTGTTGGTCACCAACCGGAAAGTCTCGGGGGTGCAGGCCAGCAATGGCTCACGGTTCTCCTGGATAAGCCCGGCCGTAACGAGCTGGGAAGCAAGACCGGGCCACAGCGGCTCGTTGAATTCCACAACCAGGCTGCAGCCAGCGCTGCGCGCCTCATTCAGAAGCATGTGAGCAGCAGGACCGACTTCGCTCGAGGGGTCGATCGGCTCGACGGGCGCGGCAAAGCTGACACCGAGGTCAGTACTGTACGCCATTCGAAACGGTGCAAACGTCGCCACCTCCCAATTGGCGGGGGCGTAGTCTACCGGGTCGAACTCAAGACGTCGCAGGAGGTCTTGGTCTGCTAGCACGGCACCTTCGCTTGCGTGGCTCTTCGTTTTTCCATCGTCTCGGCTCTCATGATTGAGCCCGAATTTCCCCGTTCAGCTCGCCTGCACCCAGCCTGACAGCTCATGCATGATGCGCCATACCGCAGCGATGCCTCCCTTGTTGAGGTCATTCGGCCCGGTCTACATCGTCGCTTTCGGGGGATTCGTAAGGGGGCTGCCGGCACGTTGAATGGCGCCAATGTACGGCCGGGCCGCATGGGTGTCAAGGTTGTCTGTAGGGGGCGCCCTATGTGCCCGCCCTGGACGCGCACTCAGGTGCGCCCTACCACACATCGCTTGTCGCCACTGTCTGCCGCTGGCGCGGTGGGGGTACAATTGGAGGGAGACGCCGAGCGTCTGGATAACGGGTAAGGCCCGATCATGTATCACGGGGGATGAAACGCGGAGGTGGGATCATGCCCGAGATAGAGGTTGGCAGTGTGAACAGCTTCTTCGCCCATCCGGTGGTGGCCGGCGTCACCCTGACCGCACCGCTGAAGGTAGGCGACGAGGTCCGCATCGCCGGACACACAACGGAAATGACGCTCGTCGTCGACTCGATGCAGATCGACAACGCCGACGTCGAGGAGGCGTCCGCAGGCGACGACATCGGCATCAAGGTGCCGGACCGAGTTCGCCGGGGCGACAGGGTCTACAAGATTACTCGGTAGCGGCCGGGTCACATGCCCTCATGCCGTAGGGGCGGGCCTGTGTGCCTGCCCAGAGCGCACCCTTAGATCGCCGCGTCCGACGCTCTGGCGCTGCGGGCAAGCCGGCGCGCCAGGCGCAGAGGCTCCGGTGTCCGCGACCGGCCCGCGACCGCCATTACAACCTCTACCGCCGTCCCCGCGTCGGTCTTCCACCCGGCGTGCACCGCCAGCGGGCGCGCTCCCCGTCGGGTCCTGAGCCAGTACCCGACCGTATCGCCGTCGAGCAAAAGAGGCCTCATGCTCCCCATCTCCTCTTCAGGCCAGGGCCCATCCGCGCACAGCGGCCTATGGGTGACGCCCACCGTCGGCAGGCCCAGGACGGCGCCAAGGTGAAGCGCAAGCCCGGCCCGGCGGGGATGGTCCAGCCCGGTGCCGTTCACCATCAGCACGTCGACGCGTTCGCGAAGCCGACTCACGGCCTCATGTAAGACCGCGCCCTCTCTGAGGAAAAGGAGCCCGGGCTCGTAGGGCGCACCGGCCTGGCCCTTGGTGGTCGTCTCTGCGGTGGTCCGGCCCTCGCGTACCACGACCGCTGACGCGACGGCCGGATCGCCGGCGGCACCGGGCCCCGATAGGCCGCGCGGGAAGACGACGAAACACCCCCCCACGGAGAGAGGGTCGCCGCCAGGGCTCCAGGCCGCCGGTCTCAGCTCTCGCAGGGATTCCTGGAGGCGGACCAGGTCCGCCGACGACGTCGGCCGCGCCAAGAGCGGGTCCATCCCCACGGATCGCCTTTACCGGGACGCCACAACGGGAAGCTCCACCCACGACGCGTCGGTCGCGTTGCGCTGCACCTCGAACGCGACCGTCTCGTCCGTCACGGGCGGCACCCTCGTGAACACGCCCTCGTCGTGCCCGGCAATAGCGATACGTACGCGGTGCCCCTTTCTGAACAGGACCGACGTGGGCTGAAGACCGATGACCAGCTCGGACACCTGCCCGGGCACCAGTGGCATTGCGTCGGCCCGCCTGTAGGTATGGTGCGGCATGAGCATCCGGTACGGCGGCTCGTCCTCGGACACCTTCCGATGAAGCGCCCTTAGCTCACCCCCGGTCACGTAGCGCACCCGCCCGTCGGGAGACACGTCCTCCAGGTACACGAGGAAGGCACCATCGGCATGGGACGACGTCACGTACAGGGTGACTACGGGATAGCCGGTGACCTCCATGTCGGCCTCCAAGGGCTCGGAGGTGTAAGTCAGCAGCCGTCGGTCCGCTTCGGCCCTGTCGCCGTAGACGACGTCGGTGCCCTGGAACTCGGTGTGCCAGCGACCCTCGCTCCCGGTGGTCGCCACGAAGTCCACGGTGTAACTATCGGAGCCATCTGCGGAGGGGGGCCGCTCGGGACGCAGCACGCCTCCCTCGGACATATGCCAGCGTTGGGAGACCGTGCCCTCAACCGGCCATGTCGAGGTGCGTTTCCATGCCTGGTCCCCCATGGTGATGCCCATGGTGACATAGGTCACAACCGGCTCGTCCATCACGCCCGTCTCCACGCCCTTGAGGTGGTGGTCGAAGAACCGGAGGTCTTCCAGCCGCTGGGCCAGATGGCTGGGCTGCGTCGGCGAGTAGTCGGGCAGGTACTGGTTGGCATTCTTGTCGCCCCCGTGGTTCCACGCCCCGATGACCGCACGCTGGGGGTTGGAGAAGGTCATGAAACGCCGTATCACCGTGTCGGCGGTGCAGGCGTCGTTCCAGCTTCCCCACCCATAGATCGCCACCCCGGAACGCTCGATCTCCTCCCGCAGCTCGTGCATGCTGAAGTCGTCTATCGTCACTCCCAGACC
Source organism: Chloroflexota bacterium (assembly GCA_022566975.1). The sequence continues at coordinate 7,306 of JADFHV010000004.1, read as the reverse complement.
CGGAATACGGTCGTCCCTATGGGTTACGTCCATGCTCTTGCTGAAGTCCGGGTTCGTCGCACGGTGCTCCTTGACGGCCTCGGCGAGCACCGACCCGTCGATGTCGGCGTCCACCGGTTTGACACTGTCGTTCGTCCACCGGTTCAGGTCCAGCAAGCGACACCTTTCGATATAACCCTTCATCAAGGATTCCAGCAGGAGCCCTCCCGGGTAGATGATGTCGGTATAGACGTCGAACTCTATGAACTTCGGAACCACCGCTTTAACGGCCGGATGGTTGGTCACCGCCAGGAGCTGGGCCGTCGTGCCGGTATACGACACACCGGTGCTACCCACCGTGCCGTCGGACCACGGCTGGGCGACGATCCAGTCCACCGTCTCCTTGTAGTCGGCGATGGCTGCCCTTGGCCACATGTTCGGCCACGTCCCAAACGACGCTCCCGTCCCGCGCTCGTCCGCGCGGACGAAGGCATACCCGTGGCTCGCGAAGAACAGGTCGAGTTCGTCCACCGGGTAGTCCTTCTTCGCGCGCCAGTACCGCGTCGTATAGAGAATCGCGGGAATCCTGGCATCGGGCGACAACGGAGCGGGAAGCGTCACATCGATCGCTATACGGTGGCCCTCGCTCATCTCGACGTAAAGGGCCTCGTTCGTGTGGTCCTCGTACTCGGGAGGAGCGTAGTTCCTGTACTCCCCGAACACGGCGCCGTGTTCGGCCAGGGCCCGTGCTTCGCTGTCGGCCCGACTCATCCCTTCAAAACCCCGCGACCGCCGTGCCATACATCGGGTCCGCGCCCCCGTGGAGCCGACCGTCGGCGTCGATGCCCACGGCCGTAGGCCTGCCGAACCCCGAGTGCACCGCGGCGTCCACGGAGACCACACCGTGGCCCATATCAGCCAGGGTCCGCTGGACACTCTCGGGAATACGCGAGTCCACGAAGACATCGTCGAACAGCGCCTCGGACCACACCCTGGGTGACTCGATCGCCTCTTGGATGCCCATCCCGAAGTCGACGCAGTGGACAAGTGTGTGGATCACGGAGCTCATGCTGCGCCGCGCCCCCGCCGCGCTCATGGCCAGGAAGGGCCGGCCGTCACGGAAGAACATCGGCAGGTGGGTCCCCTGCGACGAGCGCCTCGAAGGTCCCAGGGAGAGGGCGCGACCCGGCACCGGGTCCCAGCTGCACATGTGGTCGTTCATGATTATGCCGGTCCCCGGTATGACGACGTTGGAGCCGAAGGCCCGGCCCAGGCTGGTCAGCATGTTGAAGACGTTCCCGGCCCTGTCCGCAGCCGCCAGAGTGGTGGTGTGGTCGCCACCCACTCGCGCCGGAGCGCTGCTGGCCGCCTCTCTCTGTTCGTCCTCCTGGTAGTGCCACGGCTCGACCGGGCGCCCGTATGACGAGGCCCGGTCCAGGCTGATCGTACCGGCGACCTCGGCGGCGTACTCCTTGGTCAGGGCCCCCGGCTGGGCGCCAAAGGTGAAGTGGTTCGTCCACACACGCCTCATCGTCTCCAGCATCACGTGGCGGAACGGCGGGCTGTCTGGCCCCATAGCGGCCAGGTCGAAGCTCTCAAGGATGTTCAGCATCTGCACCACGATGACCGAAAGCCCCGGTGTATACCTGAGGCCCCGGTACTCGTGGAGGTCCCGGTCATCGAGGACATTGACGGCCGACGCGTACTCGGCCATGTCCTCGTAGGTGATGATCCCGCCGTGGCGCGCCATCTCCGCTGCTATCGCGCGGGCGATGGGGCCCCTGTAGAAGGCATCGGCCCCGCCGTCCGTAATGGTGCGATACGTGTCGGCCAGCTCGGGCCACACGAGCCTGTCTCCCGGTGACCAGAAGGTCCCGGGCGACGGCGGATGGCCGTCCGCCAGGAGCAGCGCCCCCAGCAGCGGGAACCGGCCAAAGTTCCTGACCTCCCTGGCCACATACGTAGCGGTGCGAGAGTCCACCTCCACGCCCCGCTCGGCCAGCTCGATGGCCGGCGCCAGGACGTCGGCAAGCTCCAAGGAGCCGTAACGCTCATGGGCCGCGCACAGGCCCGCGACCGTCCCCGGCATGCCGACCGACAGGTGGCCGACGATGTTGGCGTTATCCTTGACGTTGTCCCAGCCGTAGAATCCACCGCTCCCCGGAAGCACCTCGAACATGTTGGGCGTCGCCGCTCGGGGCGCGCGTGGCCCATCGTCGAAGACGGCTATCTCGTCCCGGTCGGCCGAGCGTACCAGGATCGAGCCGTTGCCGCCGACCCCGCACATGCCAGGCTCGGCCAGCTGCGCGACGAACGCCGCCGCCACCCCCGCGTCCACGGCGTTCCCACCCTGCTGCATGATCTCCACGCCCGTTTTGGCTACCAGCTCGTGCCCGCCGACGACCACGCCGTTCTCGGCAACGACCTCTTTCCTGCTGAACTCGATCCCGCTGTGGATCATCTCGCACTCCGGCGTCCGCCCCACGCTGCTCTGCCCCACTGTCCAAAATATCCCCGTGTCATCAGTCGCGAAGCGCTCTCGCGGCCTGGACGACCCTCACTCCGCCGACCGGCTCCACTCCGACATCTCGGCTCGCAGCGCCGGGTCCAGCCCCATCTCATAGGCCGTGAGGGCGCCATCTATATGCTCCCTCGTCCTCGCACCGATAATCGGGGCGGTGACCGCCGGATGAGTCATCACCCACGCCATCGCCAGCGTCGCCATGTGCACGCCGAGACTCCCAGCCTTCTCCCGCAGCAGGTCGAGTATATGAAAGCTCTGCTCCGTGAAATACATGTCCACGTAGCCGGGGATTATGTCGAACCGGCTGCCGGACGGCATCTCGGACAGGTCCCGCGTGTACTCACCCGCCAGGAATCCAGCACCGATGGGGTTGTAGGGAGTCACGGCGAGCCCTTCCTGCCGATAGAGTGGGAATAGCTCCTCGTCGGCCCTCCACTTGATCAGGTTGTACTCCGGCTGGCTTATCTCGAACCGCTCGAAGCCCCCTGCCGCACTGGCAGCGAGCGCCTCCCGGAGCTGCTCCGCCGTGTAGTTGCTGCACCCGATGACCCCGACGCGCCCGGCCTTCACCTCGGCGGTCAGCGCCTCCAGGGTCTCGGAGATCGGGGTGCGGGTATCCGGGCTGTGCATCAGGTATATGTCGACGCGGTCGATGCCCAGCCGCTCCAGGCTGCCCTCCAGCGCCCTGGCGATGTTGTCCGCGCCTCCTCCGCTGCCGACCTTGGTCTCAATCGTAACGTCGTCGCGGGCGCCGGTCCGCCGCAGCCATCTGCCGATGATCCGCTCGGAGGAGCTCATCTCATCAGACGCCTCCCGCTCGTCATCCAACCCCAGCTCGTCCCTGCGCCTCTGCCTCGACTGCCCTCCACCATATGATTCAGCGGTGTCGAGCAGGGTAATTCCCCTCTCGACGGCGTAGTCCATCAGCCTATACGACGACTCCTCGTCGATGTCCCGGCCCCAGTTGGAGCACCCCAGCGCTATGGCGCTGATGGTCTGCCCCGACCGGCCCAGCGGCCTCTGCTCTATCAATACTCCTCCGTGTCATCCATTGTCATTCTGAACGCCACCCACCGTCATTCTGAACGCCACGCATTGTCATTCTGAACGCAGTGAAGAATCTGGAGAGGAGGGGTTCTGTCGTCCGTCTCTCCGGCCGCCAGCATCCCGTCGCGACGGTGCCCCACTCCAGATTCTTCGTCGCGGACTCCTCAGAATGACAGTGGTCGTCAGATTTCACCCGATAACGCGCACCCCTGGACTAGCCCGGCACCCACAGCACGCTGGATATCTCGCTGAACTCCCGCCAGAGCTTCCGCCAGGAGTCGCCGCCGTCGTCACTGCGGTACAGGTAGCCGTACCGCGTGCCCGCCAGCACCACCTGCGGATCGAAGGGCTGGACGTTCACGACCCACAGCGCGGTGTTGGGCTGCACCGGCAGGGGAAGGCTTTCCCAGGTCTGGCCCGCGTCCCTGGACCGCATGACGGCTCCCGTGCTTCCCGGCGTGTAGTCGCCGATAGCCATGAAGACCACCCTGGGATCGTCGGGCCTGACCTTGATGCCTCTGGGATAACCCATCGGGAAAGCACTCTTGACACCGACCGACCGCCAGGTCGCGCCGTCGTCGGTACTGGTGAAGACGTCGTCGTTGACCACCACGAAGACCGTCTTCGGCGGACCGGACGTCACGGCCACGTTGTGGACGTCCGGGTTGGCGATGGCGCCGTCCAGTGTCGACCACGTGTCTCCACCGTCGGTGCTGCGCCGCACGCCGTCTACCTCGATTCCGACCCAGACGTTCTGTCGGTCCTCGGGGTCGATGGCTATGCCGGTAACCCGCGGCGTGCCGACGGCGGGGCAGGTCTCCGCCACCTGCCATGGGCGCTGCTCCCATCTCTCGCCCCCGTCCCTCGACCTGAATATGGCGGCCGGCGTCGGAGTACCCGTTCCCGCGAACATCGTATCCGGCTCCGCCGGGTCGGTGGACAGGGCCCACACACAGTGCTCGCTCAGGGGTGAGTCCAAAAGCCGCCACGTCTCGCCCGCGTCATCGCTCCGGTACAGACCCCTCTCGGTGCCGGTGAACACCACCTCCGGCCGGTCGGGGCGGTTCAGCAGCGATCGGACGAGCGCGTCCGAGTGCAGCCCCTGGTCGATCCCCACCCGCCGCCACGTCTCCCCACCGTCGGCGCTTCTCATAACGCCCTGCCCTACCGTCCCCACCAGAATTGTCATCTTCGTGGCCATGTGTTGCCTCCTTCTCTGGTATGGGCACGGCGTGCCGTGCCCATACGTCCCGTCACTGGGACCCCCTACGGGACGACCAGAGGTATCTCAATCTCCCTCAGCATCTCCGCGAACGACCGGATGTCCGTGTCGATGACCTCCCGCAGCCTGTCGAGCTGCGCGTCCACGCGGGCTGACAGGTCTTCGAAGACGTCATAGCACGCTCGGGTGGGCCTGGCATCGGTGCTGCTCACGACGGCGGGCAGCTCGACGAGCTTCTCGTTGAGCCGCGCAAGGGCCATGCTCGAGATCTTGCCCTGACGCGTGTCCTGGGCCAGGTCCTGATTGATGGCCGACAGCTTTTCCTTGATCGCCTTGGCGGCCTCGGAGACCTTCGACTCGCCCTCAACCCGGCGCTCCCACTCCTCGACCTGCTCATGGAGCCTCCTCGCCTGGCCTACCGCGCGCCGGGTCTCCGACAGCTTGTCTCGGACCCTGACCAGCAGCTCGAACTGCTCCTCAAGCTCTTCCTGAGTGACGGAGCTGCGGGGGTCCTTGAGCAGGTCGAAACTCTGCGTGTGCGTCTCACCGTCCACTGTCAGCTCGACGCGGTACGTGCCGGGCGGCGCCAGGGGGGCCGTCTGCGGAAGAGTGCTCTTCTTCCGGTCCGGCTCGCCGCCGGGCATCGGCTCCGCGTCGGGATAGTGCATGTTCCAGACGGACCGGCTCATGCCCGCTTTTGCGCGGAGACCGTCGTCCTTGCTGGAGAAGCTCGCCGCCTCCCTTCCCGCGGAGTCCACGACCCTCAGCGTCACCTCACCCTCGGGCTCAGCCCTCAGGTAATAGCTCATCACGACACCGTCGGCCGGGTTCTGGCCGGCGTCCAGCCACACGCGCCGTGTCGTCCCGTCCGGCATCTGGCGTTCATAGGACGCCGCCCCTATCCCCAGCATCCCCAGATAGTAGTTCTTACCGGGCGCGCGTGCGGGAAGGTGTCCCGACTGAGGCAACAGCCTGTAGGTGTCCCTGGGCCTCATCAGGTGAGCGGCCGCCTGTGCGACGTCGTCAGCCACCTGTTGCAGCGGACTGACGTCGTCCATGATCCAGAAGGACCGCCCGTGGGTCCCAGCCACCAGGTCACCGTCCTTGACCTTGAGGTCATACACCGGTACGACCGGCAGGTCCCCTCTCATCGACTGCCATGACTCGCCATCGTCCAGCGAGACGTACACACCCGTCTCGGTGCCGGCGTAGAGCAGGCCGCGACGCCCTGGGTCCTCCCGAACGACGCGTGTGAAGTCGTCGTCCGGGATGCCGTTGGTGATCTTTTGCCACGTCGCCCCATAATCGTTGGTCTTGTAGAGCATCGGCCGGCTGTCGTCGTGCTTGTACCGGGTGGCGGCCACATAGGCCGTGGCCGGGGCGTGGGGCGACAGCTCGATCGTGTGGACCATCGTGAACGGCTCTATTTCAGGTGGCGTCACGTCCTGCCAGTTCTTGCCGGCGTCCCGAGAGACATGGACCAGGCCGTCGTCGCTGCCGGCCCACAGGACGCCTGGCTCATGAGGCGACTCGGCGAAGGCGTAAATGGTGCAGTAGACCTCCGCCGATCCGCCGTCCTTGGTGATGGGCCCGCCGGATATCTCCTGCTTGCCCGGGTCGTTACGAGTCAGGTCCGGGCTTATGGCCTCCCACGTCGTGCCCTCGTCCGTCGACCTGAAGGCGATGTTCCCGGCGACGTACAGTACGTTCGGATCGTGCGGCGAGAAGGCGATCGGGAACGTCCAGCTGAACCGGTACTTCATGGCCTTGGGGTCCACCCCCGTGTAGTTCTCGGGCCACACGGTCACCATACGTACCTGCCCCGTCCCGTGGTCGTACCGAAGGAGGATTCCCCCGCCGCCCGGCGCGCTGCCTACGGCGCCGGAGTAGATGATGTTCGGGTCGTCGGGCTTGACCGCGATGTGCCCGCTCTCGGAGCTTCCCACCGGGTGGACGTCGACCCAGTGGATGGCGCCCCTGTACGAGCGGCTCGGAACGCTTATGGCGCTGTTGTCCTGCTGCGTCCCGCACACTCGATACGGGAACTGGCTGTCGGTGGCGATACGATAGAACTCGGCCGTCGGTTGATTGTAGATGGTAGACCAAGTGGTGCCGCCGTTGAAGCTGATGCAGGCGCCCCCGTCGTTCCCCTCTATGATGCGCTGGGGGTTACGCGGGTCGATCCACAGGTCGTGGTTGTCTCCGTGCGGCGTCGATACCTGGTTGAAGGTCTTGCCTCCGTCGATCGACTTGTAGCCCTGGTAGTTCAGTATCCAGACCGTGTCCGCGTCCTGAGGGTCTGCGAAGACGTGCTGGTAGTACCAGGGCCTGCCCTGGAGGTCTCGGTCGTCACTGACTAGCTCCCAGGTGTCGCCGTAGTCCTCCGATCGGAATAGACCCGGCTCGTCGGCCTCGACCGTCGCGTACACTCGACCGGGCTTGGACGGGCAGGCCGTGACACCGAGGCGTCCGAACAGCCCCTTTGGCAAGCCTTCGTTGCGGGAGATATCCTCCCAGGTGTCGCCGCCGTCCAT
>JADFHV010000221.1 GCA_022566975.1 Chloroflexota bacterium | reverse complement strand
TTCGATGACACTGACGGTAGCGGCGTAGGCCCAATGTTGGACCCAGTAACTGCCGCGCTGCTCGGCCTTGGCATCCTCCTCGCGCTGCGCCGCTGGAGGCATCCTGGTCTCTTGTTCTGCCTCATGATGGTGATCCTGCTGACGCTGCCCGTCACGATCGTCACGCTCGGGGTGTTCATCCTCGTCGTGAATGCGTTGTGCTTCTGGTTCGCGTCGTCGCTGCTGAAGGGCTTCGAGGTGTCGGGCTTCTGGTCCGCGTTCTTCGGTTCGATCCTGTACAGCATCGTGTCGTGGCTGCTGTCCGCGCTGATCTTCGGGCAGCGCGACATCGGCTGACCTTTTCGAATCATGAAACCGATCGAACTCTCGTTTGAATTCTTCCCGCCGAAGACGGCGGAAGGCGTCGAGAAGCTGCGCGCCACGCGTGCGCAACTGCTGCCGCTGAAGCCGAAATTCGTGTCCTGCACGTTCGGCGCCGGCGGCCACGCCCGTGCCGGCTAATGCGACATCTACCCCCGAGGGAGAGGGATAGAGTTCAGTGCCTGACCTGTTCGGACTCGTCGGAAACCTGGTCCCGCTGGTCATCATCGGGGCCATCGTATACGCCATCGTCCAGTGGCGCCGAAGGCAAGCCCCCCTGGAGCCGGTTGACCCGGGCATCGGGACAGTGCGGAGGCTCTACTTCTACGCCGTCTCCTTCGTCGCACTGATGGTGGCCGCCAACGGCCTTGTCCAGATAGAGCGCTACGTGCTGGAGGGCCTCTTCGGCGGCGACGTCCTTTCGCCTTCGCGGAGCGGCCTCGCCATCGGCATATCCCTGTCACTCGTGGGACTCCCCCTCTGGGGCTTCCACTGGCGGCTGGTGCTGCGATACGTCAGTGAGTTGACGGTCGAGACCCGCTCAATTGTGCGCAAGCTCTACGTCTACGTCGTGCTGGGCGTCTCCGCCGGCCTGCTCATCGCCGCCTCGGTCTCGGCTCTTCAGTGGGTATTCGGCTCCAAGGACTTTACAGGGTACCCCTGGGCCGCTATCACCATATGGGCGGGCGTCTGGGCCTACCACTGGAGGCTGGAGTCGAGCGAGGGCCAGTCGACGGTGGAGACCCTGGCCATCCGCCGTCTCTACGTCTACATCTTCTCGCTGGTCACGCTGGTGATGCTGGCCGTGGGCGGAGGCCGCATCGTCCACATTATCCTCCGCGAGGGCTATGAGTCGGCCGTCACGCTGCCCGTGCTCATGCCGACTCAGGCCGGCCTCTGGCAGGACGCCATGAAGACCTCCCTCGCCGTGCTGCTGATAGGCGCCGCCGGGTGGTGGGCCCACTGGCACTACTTCGCAAGCCGGGAGCTCCGTTCGGTCCTGAGGCAGGTGTACCTGTACGTCTTTGCTCTGCTGGGAGGCTTCGTCACGGCACTGGCGTCTGCAGGAGTGATCCTGTTCGGGGTGCTGGTCTGGCTCATAGGCGTCCCTGATGACGACGCCGCGTCGGCCCACTTCAGGTTCATGCCTGGGGCCGTGGCCACCCTGAGCGTTGGCGTGGGTCTGTGGCTCTACCACTGGATGGTGGTGCAGCGAGAGGGGGACGTGTCGCCGCTGGGCGAGAGGTCGTCTCGGAGGGCCTACGCCTACATCGTGGCGGCGTTGGGACTCGGTGCTCTGGCGGTCGGCGTCGGAGTCGTCGTGACCAACGCCGTGGCCATCTTCGTCGACAGCGCCCGCGACGTCTTCGCCGGCTCCGACTTCTGGCGCAACCGCGTGGTCCTGTTCATCACGCTGGCCGCGGTGGGAGTGCCGGCTTGGGGCTACTACTGGCGCTCGGCACAGCTCCGTGTGCAGGAGACGGGCGCCGAGGAGCGCTCATCTCTGGCCCGACGCATCTTCATATTCGGCGCGCTCACGGTCGGCGTCCTGGCCCTGCTCGGAAGTCTGACCTTCCTCCTCATCGTCTTCCTGCGCGACCTGCTCGATGGCGAGCTGGCGCTGACCTCGCTCAGAGACGCGAAGGGCGCCATCGGCGTCGTAGCCGCCGTAGCGGTCTTCCTGCCCTACTACTGGCTGGTATACAGGCAGGACGGCCGCGCCGAGCCCGAGGTCCTCCAACCGCTCGAACGCTCACGTAGAAAAGGGGTGTCGGTCCTGGTCGGCCCGGGCGGAGAGCCTTTCGTCAGGGGGCTCGAGACCGCCCTCGGGTACGAGGTCAGTACGCTGAGCTGGGCGGACTCAGAGGCGGAACCCCCCGACCTGTACGAAGATGAATACGAGCAGATAGCCCAGCGCATCGCCGCCGCCGCGGGCTCCAACGTACTCCTCGTCGCCGACGGTGCGGACGTCCGCGTCCTGTCCTACGACTAGGGGTCCGTCACAGCATGGGGTCTGTAGATGGTGGAGGGGTGCCGGCGGATGGCTTTCGTAAGGGCGGTCCGCGAACCACCCCTACAACGCCTTAGTCCTCGTTTCAAATGACGTACCAGTTGCGCATCCAACCGTTGTGTCACCCTGAACGGAGTGAAGGGTCTAGGGCGGTCCGAGGTTTACACGGCATCCGATTCCGTAATGAGCGGCTCTAGATTCTTCGCCTCCGGCTCAGAATGACATGTCCTACGGTCGGTGGACCCATCTGATGCTTGACTCCTATGACGACCTTACTGATGATCTAATCGATTTCATTCCGAGCCCTTCGGCTTCGCTCTCCGAGGAGTCGGAGTCCGACAAGATCAATGTGAGTATGTCGGACAGGATAGACTCCGTGAGGAATCTGGGGAGGTTGGGTCGCTACGTGCGCGCGCTCAGACAGGCCCCATCCCCGAATTCTTCGTCGCTACACTCCTGAGAATGACGGGAACCGCTCCCGAGAGCTACCGTATTCGACCTGTTACAATGGGTCGCCCCCCTCTTCCAGATTCCTCGTCGCCCCGACGCCGTCTCCAACTCGTTGGGGCAGGTGGGCTCCTCTCCGAGGAGTCGGAGTCCGACCCAATTCCTTATCAAGGTGTCGGACGGAATGACATTACCGGTCATGTCGTCTGAAGCGCGGGCAAGAACTGGATCATAATTTTGGTAGCCAATAACTTGGAGGGACGGGAAAATGCTTGGAGACCTTAGCGGGAAGACGGCGCTGGTGACCGGCGCCGGGTCGGGCATCGGGAGGGGTATCGCCATCTCCCTCGCCGAGCAGGGCGCGTCGGTGGCCGTTACCGACCTGAAGGAAGAGTGGGCCAGAGGAACGGCTGACGAGATCACCGGACAGCCCACGCTGGTCCTGGAGCTCGATGTGACCAACAAGGCGTCGACCGACGCCACCGTCCAGCGGGTGATCTCGGAGTGGGGTCAGCTGGACATCCTGGTCAACAACGCCGGTATCCCTTCGGGGTCGGCTACGGGGGGAGAGGACAGCGAAGAGGACTGGGACCGGACCTTCGCGGTAAATGTCAAGGGCACCGTACACTGCTGCAACGCGGCGATACCTCACATGAAGGACCGCAGATACGGAAAGATCATCAACATCGCGTCGATGGCCGGGCACTCATCGAGAAGAGTCCCGGGCGCGTACGGCGCGAGCAAGGCGGCGGTCCTGCGCCATACCAAGGGACTGGCGGACTCCCTGGCCGCCCATAACATCAATGTCAACGCCATATGTCCCGGCGCGGTCTGGACGCGGTTCCAGAAGGAGGGGGCGGAGGCGAGCCAGGGCAGAGACCCGTCCCTCGCGGACACGCCATTGGAGCAGATATTTCTCGACAGATACGAGTCGATAATACCGCTGGGAAGGCCCCAGACCCCCGAGGACATCGGCAAGATGGCAGCCTTCCTCGCCTCCGAGGACGCCCGCAACGTGACCGGGCAGTGCATCCATGTGGACGGTGGCGTGATCCTGCGCGACTGAGCTCGGCTGCCTTCGCCGTCCCATGTCGTCTCTACGCTCCATAGTTGACTGGCGCCCGAGAACGCGCTTCTACTACGGTTGGTTGGTGCTGGGGACGGCGGCCCTCGGTGCCTTCGCCGCCACCGGCGTGGCGCAGGTGGTGCTGGGCGGCATCCAGAGCCTCATCTTCGAGGATATGGGGTGGGACCGTAGCACCATCGCCTACGGCGTCACCGCCGGTACGTGGATGTCGGGGCTCCTGACTCCCCTCTTCGGAAGGCTTGCCGACCGCCACGGGCCGCGTGGACTCATGCCCGTGGGACTGGTTGTCGTTGGGGTCTCTCTATTCGGCCTGGCGGGAATCCGTGCGGTCTGGCACTTCTACGTTGCCTACATCATCGCCCGGTCCATCGCCAAC
>JADFHV010000220.1 GCA_022566975.1 Chloroflexota bacterium | reverse complement strand
CCGGGGCGACGAGGAACCTGGAGAGGCGGGCGATCACAGACGCAGCTGTCTAGGCCCACCCACGCGAGACCGCTACACCGTCCGGCATCGTCATTCCGAGGAGCCAAGACCAGGCCCGCGACGCCGACAACGGTCCGGGGCGACGAGGAATCTGGAGAGGCGGGGCGATCACAGACGCAGCTGTCTAGGCCCACCCACGCTAGACCGCTACATCGTTCGGCCACTCTTCGGCTACCCATGCAACGTTTGCGGTAAGATATACCGCACATCCGGGGTGAGAAGGAACCATGGACCCTCTGGACACCTCCGAGATCGGAAATACCGGGCTCCGGGTCACCAAGCTCGGCCTGGGCGGAGCGCCCATCGGCGGCACCCGGGTCCTCGTCCCCAGCGAAGAGGCTGCGCAGATCGTCCGGCGTGCCTTAGAGCTGGGCATCAGGTACTTCGACACCGCCCCTTTTTACGGGCTGGGGAGGAGCGAGAGCTTCTATGGTGAGGTCCTGCCAGGTGTGGACAGAGACGGTTTCACTCTATCCACCAAGGTCGGCCGCGTCCTCGATCCCGTCGACTCGCCGCCTCCCGGACCGTGGGTAAATCCTCCTTCTCTGGCGGCCGTCTTCGACTTCAGCAGGGACGGCATCGTGAGGTCGTTCGAGGAGAGCCTCCAGAGGCTGGGTCTGGACCGCATCGACGTTCTGTTCATCCACGACCCCGACGACAACTACGAGCAGGCCATCGGCGAGGCCTACCCCACCGTCGCGGACCTGCGCTCTCAGGGGCTGGTCAAGGCCATCGGCGCCGGAATGAACCAGTGGCAGATGCTGGCCCGATTCGCCCGCGAGGGCGACTTCGACTGCTTCCTACTGGCCGGCCGCTACACGCTCCTGGACCAGTCTGGACTGGCCGAGCTCCTGCCGCTGTGTCAGGACAAGGGCATCAGCGTCGTCCTGGGTGGCCCCTACAACAGCAGGGTCCTCGCCTCCGACCTCTCCCCGTCGGCCACCTTCAACTACAGCACCGCCCCACCGGAGATACTCGAACGCGCCAGGGCCATCAAGTCGGTCTGCGACCGGCACGACGTGCCGTTGAAGGCCGCCGCCCTGCAGTTCGGCCTGGCCCACCCGGCCGTGGCCGCGACCATCCCGGGCCCCCGGTCCCTGGAGGAGCTGGACGAGAACTTCCAGATGGTCCAGCACCCCATTCCCAACGACCTCTGGGCCGAGCTCCGCCACGAAAAGCTCATCTCACCCGACGCCCCGACGCCGATGGGTGGTTAGCAACCGGATCGTCTGATCGAAAGACGGTCTGCCCACGTACGGGCGGGTTTGAAACCCGCCCTCCATTTTGTGGCGGGCTGCCCTTGGCTTTCGTGGTCTGCGCCTGCCAGCCCTCAAAAATCTTGGCTCCGCTCAGAATCTTCCAAAATGCCGAGTCCCCAACCTCACGAGGGTTCGTTCCTCGACTGGCAATCCCGCCCATCGGATGGAATAATACTCCCCAAGACCATCGTCGTCAGCGACTCTTCCGAGGAGGCAAAGATGACCCTCACCCAGGAGAAGTGCGTAGCGTGCAGACGTGACTCCCCCAGGGTCACCGACGCGGAGATAGCCGAGCTTCATCCCCAGGTCGCCGACTGGGAGCTGACAGACACCGACGGCATCAAGAGGCTGGAGCGCAAGTTCAAGTTCAGCGACTTCGCTGCGGCGTTGGTCTTCTCCACCCGCGTGGGAGAGGAGGCCGAGTCGGAGGGCCACCACCCTCGCATAACCCTCGAGTGGGGACGCGTCGGGGTCGAGTGGTGGACGCACAAGATCAAGGGCCTGCACCGAAACGACTTCATCATGGCGTCCAAGACCGACCGGCTCTTCGCGCAGAGCTCGGGAGCACCGTAGGCGCGCGACATACGGCGTGCCGGCAAGACACCTGTTTTCACGTCGATGACGCACTGGCGGCGTTGTCAGGACACCTCGCTCACTCGTCGCCTCACGTCCGCCTGAGCCAGAGTCCCATGCTCGGTGATGACACCCGTGACCATCTCGAACGGAATGCGGTCGTAGCCCGGCTCGGTCCCGATGTCCGGGATGAGCTTGATGCTCTCGCACACAGTGTAGAGAGGGACCCTCCCCCACGCCAGCTCGGCCAAAGCGAGCGTCGGGCTCCCGTTGACGATGAGCTCGGGAGTGACCGCGTCCGCCCCGACGAGCGCCAGCGTCGCCCCGGACAGCGCATCGTCAAGCGCATCAGGCCCAACCACCCGCACCGTGATACCCATGTCATCAAGCCCGCCGGCCAGCCGGCGTCCGGCCGACTGCTGCCCCGGCGCGCTTTCGAGCACAACCACCGTCGGAGCCCTTCCGGCGTCGCGGCACAGCCTAACGGTCCGCAGCACGGCCGAGCTATAGCTGCAGCTCAAGAGCGTGGCGTCAGCCGGCACCAGCGCGGCGGCCTTGCCCGCCGCCGCCTCGCCCGACGCTCGCAGCTCGGCCGCCAGCCGCTCCACGAGCTCCCGCGCTCGGGCCCCCGCCTCAGGCGGCCCCAGGGCAAGGAGCTCTCCGAGCAATCGTCGCGTGGCGTTGGCCACCGAGGCCATCGTGGGCTTCCCGGCGGCGAGCCTCTCGGCCACCTCCTGCAGACACTCCGACCATCCCGGCCCCGGTCGACACGCGGCGGCCGCAAACCCAAGCGTCCGAACGGCCTCCCGGGTCAGGTAGGCGGCGCCATGCTCCCGGTCGGCGCCAATGGCGGCGATCCGTCTCTCTACGTCCTCCACAGCCGCTCCCACGTCTCCGCGAGCATGGGCACGGTATCCAGCGTCCCCAGCTCGCCGGGGTCCACCCACCGGCACTCTGTGTGCTCCCAGTCCAGACGGATCTCAGACTCCCCTTCGAAGTCGAACAGGAAGGGGTGTACGACCCACTCGACGCCATGCTCGGCGTCCGGTACCCGCAGCGGCTGCCCGGCCCGCACCAGCCGCAGCTCATCGTCCGCAAGCCCGGTCTCCTCCCGGACCTCCAGGAGGGCCTGCTCCAGCGGGTCCGCCCCTTCGATACCTCCGCTGACTGCCGCCCATTTGCCGCGGTGGGTGCGCACCCGTTGGCTCCGGCGGAGCACAAGCACCCTGCACCCGCGGCGCAGAAAGGATGTGACCACCGGCCGTTCTTTCAGGTGTGTCATGCCTTCGTCAGACCCCGGCGACGTCTCAGAGGTTGGATACGGCAGCATCGTGTTTATATTGTACCGGGGGAACGGGACGACAAGCGGCCTGAAGGCAGTTGTAGCCCGGACCGCTCGTAGGCTAACATTGTCGACGATCGGACTTAGAAACTATCTCAAAGTCCTTTTGGGGGAGTCCTGAGCCCGCCGAAGGGATGTGTCCCCGGTAGCACAATCCCATTAGGGTTGGCGGGTGGGAACAAGGCATCTGCCATTCTGAGAAAGTTACTTTAGGAGACGTGTGCGTGTACGACATCATCGTAGTTGGGGCCGGCCCGGCAGGGAACGTCGCCGCCTCCAGGCTGTCCTCCAAGGGATTCAGGGTAGCGGTCCTCGACCGGCGCCAAGAGATCGAGAACCGTCGGCACGGAACCGTTGTGAAGAAATGGCGCGGTAGCCCAAATACCGTTCAGCGGTTTCGCGACGTAGGACATGGGGCTACGCCAGTCGACGCCCCCGGGGCCGAGTGGCTCCCACAGGTCTTGTACTTCTTGCGGCACGTCATGATCTTCATAGTACGTCTTCTCGATGTCGGCTAGCAGCGTTTTCAAGGCATCGGCGAAGGGCCGGCCCGCTACGGGCCGTGCAAAGTTTTCCGCCTGCTTCGGATCCGTTCCCACTTCCGAAATCGGCGTCATGGTGTGCGCGGATTGGGGCGTCTCGCCATGGCATTGCGCGCACTGCTTCGCATAGATTCCCTTGCCTCGAGCGGCAAGCGCTTGATCGATCGTTGGGAACAGGTCTTCCGGCCACGTTGGCGACTGGAACGAAAATGCTCGCCGGTCGAGCAGAAAGAGATTCTCGAAGAGGATCGTGGTTCGCATTGTTTTCTTGTCGAGCACGGCGCCGATTCCCAAGGCTTCGGCCAGACCCCGTTGAAGATCGGAATTGGTGCTCCCATTCCACTGATAGTAGTACGAACCGCTTCCCAGCGCCCATAGGTGAGGAATCGACACCGGCGCCGTGAGAGAGAGGGGTTCGAAAAGCATGTTGCGCGCAGCGCCCCACGCGTCAACGCGACCCGGCCCGGCAGGCGTCGTGGAAACCGAATCGTTCAAGAGACGCTTACACGATTCGGCCCGAGCGAGCACGAGGCGCAAACTCTGAACGAATC
>JADFHV010000219.1 GCA_022566975.1 Chloroflexota bacterium | reverse complement strand
TGACCTTCAGGGCAATATGGTTGACGTTAGTCAGGTGGCGTGCGACAGCCTGGGATACAGCCGTGAAGAGTTGCTGAAGCTATTCATATGGGAATTGGTGCCGGTCATGCCTGTGGGGGGATCAACGGAGTGGAAGGATTTGGCCCTGGATGTGACCTTGACGGATGAGGTACATGTTCAACGCAAGGACGGCACGACATTTCCGGTTGAGGGACGCGCCCGCAAGTTCGAATTGCGCGGGCAAGAGCTGATGTTTGTAGTAGCCCGCGACATATCCGCGCGCAAGCGCGCGGAGGGGGCGCTGGCTAAGCAATCTGCCGAGCTAGCCGAGATGGCCACGTTCCCGGATATGAACCCGGGACCTGTTTGTCGCCTCGATCGGGACGGAACCATCGTGCTTGCTAACAAGGCTGCGCGACAGGTGTTCGACGACGAACGACTACTCGGCAAGAACTGGCTCGAGATCTGCCCCGGCATGGATCAGAAGATGTGGCAGCAGATCCTCCAGGCGCCGGGCCCGATGACAAAAGAGGTGCGGCTCGGTGAGCGGGCCTTCATTTTCACCCTCACAAGCGGGGCAGAGGGCCAGTACGTGTTCGTTTATGGCACCGACGTCACCGAGCAACAGGCGGCGGAGCGGGCGCTCGCCCAGGGCCAGAAGATGGCCACGCTTGGCACGCTTGCCGCCGGCGTAGCCCACGAACTGAACAATCCCGCCGCCGCCGCCCAACGCGGGGCCGAGCAACTCCGCGATGCGTTCGGGCAATTGCAACAGAGCTATCTGCAACTTGAGCAAGTCTCGCTATCTGATGCGCAGGTCGCAGTACTGAAGGAGCTCGACCGCCTCGCACGCGAACGGGCGGCGCACCCGGTCGATCTTGACGCCATCGGCCGCAGCGATCGCGAATACGAGCTCGAAACGTGGCTCGACGACCGCGGGGTCGACAATTCGTGGGAGCTCGCGCCGGCCCTCGTGGACCTGGGCTATGATCCGGGCGGGCTAAGCGAATTGGCGGACCGGTTCGAGGCCGCTCAGGCGCCGATCATCCTCACCTGGCTAAGCTTCACCTATCCGGTCTACAGCCTCCTGACGGAGATCGGGCAGGGCGCCGGGCGCGTTTCCGAAATCGTCAATGCGCTGAAGGAGTACTCGTACTTGGGCTCCGCACCCTCCGGGGCATACCAGTTGGGCCGCTCCCAGCCCGCCACCGCTCCAAAGCAGGCGCGCCGCGCCGCCAGTCGGTCGTGAATCGGAGAGCGTCTTACGTCGCGGGCCGTCTCGTACTGGACGTGGGGCCAGTGCATCCCGTAGAGGGTGCCCACGGTCTCGACGGTACGGTCGTACAGGTAGCCGGCGCCGTTTTGGAACCCCTGGAAGCGCCGAATGTCGACCTCGGTCAGGTCCATCGTCGGGTGGCCCTCGACGATCCACTCCGCTATCGCTCTGCCTGTCCCGGCGCCCGCCGCGATGCCGGTGGAGTTCAGCCCGGCCGCGACGAAGAAGTTCTTCAACTCCGGGGCCTCGCCCAGTATGTAACGGTTGTCGGGGGTGAAGCTCTCGGCGCTGACGTAGAACCGGCTGATGCCCGCGTCCTCCATCGCCGGAACGCGATAGACAGCGCTCTCCCAGAACACCTTGAAGTGCTCCCAGTCCGGCTCCAGCAGGCTGAAGCTGTAGTCGTTGGGGATGCCGTTCATGCCCCAGGGCTTGGCGACCGACTCGAAGCCGCCCATCAGTATCGCCCCCTCCTCCTCCTTGTCCCTTCTGAAATAGATCTGCTCGTCGGGGTCGCGGAGGGGGCGAATGCCTTGGGGGATGCCCATGGGGTTGGTGACCAGGTACATATGCTCGGCCGCATGGAGAGGCACCGCGACCCCGCACATCAGGCCGATCTCTCTGGCCCACATCCCGCCGCAGTTGACGACGACCTCGCACTCGATGTCGCCTCGGTCCGTGGACACGCCCGTCACGGCACCTCCGCGCCGGCGTATCGCGGTGACCGTAACGCCCTCGAAAATGGAGGCGCCTCCATCGGCGGCGCCCTTGGCCATGGCCTTCGCCGTCTCGGCAGGAAGCGTCTGGCCGTCCCTGGGGATGTAGATGGCGCCCACCAGGTCGTCGGTCCGCATGAGAGGCCACATCTCGCCGGCCTCCCGGATGGTGATCGGCTCGATCTCGATGCCGAAGACACGGGCAAGAGACGTTATCTTCTTGAGCTCATCCATCCGGCCTTCAGTGCGGGCCACCGTGATGCTGCCCGTCTGGTTGAACCCGGTGGGCTGGCCCGTCTCGGCCTCCAGCCGGGAGTAGAGGTCTACACCGTACTTGGCGATCTCGATGAGGGTGTGCGAGCTGCGTAGCTGGGTCACCAGGCCGGCGGCGTGCCACGTCGTCCCGCCGGTGAGCTCACCTCGCTCCAGCAGGACCACGTCTTTACGGCCCAGTTTTGTCAGGTGGTAGGCGACGCTGCACCCGACTATCCCGCCGCCGACTATCACGATTTGGGCACGATCGGGTAGCGGTGCCGACATCACATGCCTCCGCGTCGGATCTAGAGTGTCCCGGGCGGGCTACGCCGCCGTCAGGCCCAGGGCTCGAGAGACTCGTTGCGCTCCATGTAGACGAGCCGGTCAAAACGGACCGCCCTGGCACGGCCACCGTCATCGAGGACCAGGGCGACGAGGGGGGGCTCCGTCACGCCGGTGTCCAGCACGAAGAAGGCGGGGTCCGCGGGGTCAGCGGGAAGCATCCGCACCCCCGCTCTCCAGGCGCCGCGGCGAGACCGCAGGACAAGTCCCCCGTCCTCGGCCGTGATCTGGACACGGCCAGTGGTCGTGACCGGCCGGTGATTGGTGAGATGGCCCGGCAGCACCTGGTAGACCCCGGGCGCTCCCGCCAGCATCTCGGGCCCCGGAGAGGTATCCGGGTATGTGGGAGCGGGCGCGTTCAGCGCCGTCTGAACGATCCGGGTGGTGACCGCATCCATGAGCTTGGACGAGAGGTTCATGTGCACCAGCACCGCCATGTTCTCCTCGGGGATGATGATGAAATAGGTATTCCACCCTCCGTCGACGCCGCCGCCGTGGAAGAAGGTCCGGCGCCCGAACCTGGCCCGCCGCTGAAAGGTGATCCCCAGACTGACCATCCGGTCATCGGGGCACCACTGGGGCGAGGTCATGAGGTCGAGGGTCTCAGGCCTCACTATCCCGCCACCTTTGCGCAGCATGGCGGACGCGTACCGCGCCATGTCCGAAATCGTCGACTCGACAGCGCCCGCCGCCCTGGGCCGCACGTATACATGCCGGCCCCTGATGTTATACCCGTCGACCGTCTCCTCGAGGTCGGGGGCCTTGCCCAACAGCTCTAGAACGTCCAGCTCCTCGTGTCCCGGCGCACGATGGTACCCGGTCGTCAGGTCCGGATGAGGCCGGTCGTAGCAGTCCGTATCGACCATGCCCAGCGGGTCGAACAGGCGGCCCTTCAGCACCTCCTCGATGGGGCTGCCCTCTATGCGGGCGATGATCTCGCCCAGGAGGCCGTACCCGTGGTTGGCGTAGCACCACTTGGTGCCGGGTGTGGTCTCGATCAAGATTCCCTCGGGATATGACTCAGAGATCGGCGGGATCTCAGGCACCTCGGACCACAGTACGTCGTAGGGACTGGTGACGTTGGCCATCGTGGGGGCCTCGCCGATGCCCCCGGTGTGCGTTACGAGGTGCCGGATGGCGAGGGTCTCGGCAGGGCCGTGAAACACGATGTCCGGCAGCCGGTCGACGACCCGGTCGTCCAGCGACAGCCTCCCCTCATCCACCAGCGCCATCGTGCACAGGCCGACCATCGTCTTCGTGATGGAGCCGATTCGCTGCCTGAGCGCCGGGTCCTGAGGCCGTCCACTCTCGATGTCGGCGAACCCGAACCCTTCCGCTAACACCAGGTCGTCGCCTACCACGATGCCCACCGACATGCCGGGCAGGTGGAACTCCTCCACAAGACCGGCGGCGATGGAGCTGATCCGTTTTATGTCCAGGTCAGTAAGCTCGGCCACCATGAGCGTCCTCCCGTGCTCCGGATTGATCCCGCCGCATTGTATTACAACCCCAGCCAGCTGGCAGCAAGTAGACGCCGGTCGGCCCCGCCGATAGACTATGGCCGAGGCAAGTTCGTCCTCATGAGCCAGACCGAAAGCCGTACCTACAGGGCTGACACGCTGCTGGACGTAATGAGGGTCCCGGCGGTGGGCGACCCTCTGGCCGCCGTGGTCGCGGTGGACCACACGGCGCCGGTCAGAGACGTCGAGTGTGACATCCTCGTCGTTGGCGGAGGCCTCGGTGGAGTCGC
>JADFHV010000218.1 GCA_022566975.1 Chloroflexota bacterium | reverse complement strand
GCATCCGAGCTGGATCCAGCGGTTGGCTCGAGCTGCGTAGTGGACGGGGAGTTGGCGGAGAGTCGAAGTATACCGTGAACACGGAATTGAAGTTCTTCTGGCGGCCTGAGTGGAGGCCCGCTAGCCCCCGTCCGACCATGTGGCACGTTCAGTTCTTGACTCCCTTCTGCCGAGGTTAGAATGATGCCGTCCTCATTCTTCACGACTCTGGAGTCACGATGGTCAGCGAGCGAGTCCAACGGCAAAGGGCAGTTCCAACCTTCCGAGATTCGCCCTCAACCCCAATACGAGCGCGCCTGCAGGGCGTCACACCCATACGGTGACGGCGGAGAACGCGATATACCACGACGCCGTGAGGCCATCCCACGTGGTCTTGCCGGTCATTCCGTCTTGGCCCACCGGGACTCGTTGACGGCCCTATCGGCCGGTGCTACGATGCCGGTCGTTAACGAACATGACAGGGGGACGCTGGTGGCAAGGGACAGATACGACACGATTACCTACGTGAACGGCGACTGGATTCCGTGGAGCCAGGTGAAGATAGAGCCTGACGACATCGGGTTCCAGCTTGGCGACGTCGTCTTCGAGTACGCTCGGACTTTCAATGGCAAGCCGTTCACGTGGGAAGAGCACGTCGATCGGCTGTAGAGGTCTCTGAAGTACGTCCGCAACGACGCCCGGGGCATGACGGCCGAGGAGATGATGCGGGTCCACTACGAAGTCGTCGAGCGCAACGAGCAGTGGAGGGAGGACGTAGGCGACTGGAACATCATCCCCTTCATCACGCGCGGCCTCTCGTCAGACGGCCCTGCCAACGTCTTTGTGCGCGTCAAGGAGATCCCGTGGAGCCAGTTCATACCCTGGTATGACGAGGGCGCGCACGGCATCATTGTCAAGAGCCGAAGCTACTCCGCGCAGTCGCTGGACCCCAAGATCAAGCACCACAGCCGCCTCAACATGGTCCTGGCCCACCAGGAGTCCGGGGACGTCGACCCAGAAGGGCTGCCGATCATGCTGGACATGGACGGCAACATCTCGGAAGGCGTCGGGTTCAACGTCATGGTGGTCAAGGACGGCGTCATAAAGACCTCCACGGACACCGCAATCCTCCAGGGGGTCTCGAGGTACGTGGCCATCGGGCTGGCCAGGGACCTGGGTATCCCCCTAGTCGAGGAGGACATCCAGCCCTACGACGTCTACACCGCGGACGAGGTCTTCTTTACGCGGACTACGCCGTGCATCGTCCCATGCAGCCGAGTCGACAACAGGCGCATCGGGGATGAGTTCCCGGGGCCGATCACACAGCAGATCATGGCCGCGTACAGCGAGCGGGTGGGGCTGGACATCGTCGACCAGGCCAGGCACTACGCCGCCAAGGGCGGGTAGGGCGTGGATTCACGCCGAGATGGTGGGGATGCCCAGCTCGTGGACGACGGTAGTGAAGGCGTCGAGGTCCGTGTCAAGGATCACCCTTAGCCGCTCGATCTGCTCGTCTATTTTACCGGATAGTTCGCTGAACACCTCATAGGACTGCCGGGTCGGGACACCGTCCGCCAGCGCCACCGCATCGGACAGCGGTCCAAGTCTGGAGACCAGACCGCGGGCATAGAAGCTGCCCCTTGACGGCTTCTCCTTGCCGGGGATGCTGTCGGGGCCCAGCAGCAGCTCACCTTCGACCTCCGCCAAGTTGTCCGTGATGACATCGGCCGCCTGCTTCAACCTTTCCGCACCGGAGTGGCCTTCGGCCCTGGCCGTCCACTCTTCCACCTGCCTCCGGACGGTCCTGATCCGGGTCACAGCCCCGTTGGCCTCGGAGATCCTGTCTCTTATGTTAAGCATCAGCTCGTACTGGGCCTCGAGGTCCTCCTGGCTAACGGACGCCCGGGGATCCTTGCGTACCTCGAAGGACCGGGTGTAGGTTTCGTCTCCTACCATGAGCTGGACCTGGTATGTGCCTGGTGGCGCCAACGCCTCTATCAGGCGCCGTAGCTCAGCCCTCTCACCGGGGACCGCGCGAGGACCCGGGGAGCGCATGTTCCAGACGAACCGGTTCATTCCCGACTCGATCGGGACTAGCGGCCCTTTCGCTCCGTCTTCGGCTGCCTCTTCATCGTCGGCCCCGCTGGAAAACGTTCTGATCTCCAGTCCGGCGCCGTCGAGAAACGTGAGCTTTACCTCGCCTTCGGGCCTTTCCCTCAGGTAGTAGTAGACCTGAACACCGTCGGGAGGGTTCTTGCCCGCGTCTAGGAAGATCGGGAGCTTCTGGCCGTCTGGCGTTTCGGTGAGCAGATAGGTGGCTGGCGTTCCCAGGCTGAGGTGGTAGACCTTGTCGCGACCCGTCCGCGGGTCCAACAGGGGATAGCGCCTATGTGAGGAAGGCTCGTTGACGAATCGGTAAGCGCTCCTGGGCTTGAACAGATGGGCACTTGACTTCGTCGTCTGGTCCGTCAACTGGTGCAGGGACGTCACGTCGTCAAGAATCCAGAGGGACCGGCCGTGGGTGGCTACCACCAGGTCGCCGTCCTTGACGACCATGTCGTGGATGGGGACCTTCGGTAGGTTGAGCTGGAGGGACTCCCAGTTGGCGCCGCTGTCAAAAGAGACATACGGGCCGCCCTCGGTCCCTGCGTATAGCAGGCCGCGGCGGCCGGGGTCCTCTCGGACGACCCTGGTGAAGTCGATCCCCCTGATACCGTTGATGATCGTCTCCCAGGTCTCGCCGTAGTCGGTGGTCTTATATAGGTGAGGCCTATAGTCGCCGTGCTGGTAGCCGTTGGCGGCAACGTAGGCCGTCGCAGGGTCGTGGGGCGAGGGGTCGATGGTGTCCACGGGCGTCCACTCGGGGAGGTCCGCGGGCGTCACGTCGTGCCAGGTCCCGCCGCCGTCCCTGGAGATGTGGACCAGGCCGTCGCTGGTCCCCGCCCAGAGGACGCCACGCTCGACGGGCGATTCGGCGAGCCTGGTGATGGTGCACCGCTCGAAGGGTGCAATGTTGGTGACGGGGTCTATCTCCTCTTTCTCCTCCAGTTCGTTGCGTGTCAGGTCCGGGCTGATGACCTGCCAGCTCGTGCCCTCGTCGGTGGAGCGAAAGACGACGTTGGCCGCCGAGTACATGACGTCCGGGTCGTGGGGCGAGATGACGATGGGGTTATCCCACTCGAAGCGGTACTTACGATCCTCCACGGTAAAGTTCGTCAGGTCAGGCCAGACCGTGACGCACCTTTGCTGGCCGGTGGCATGGTCGTAACGCAGCATTATCGCCCCGGACCCCGGGGAGCTTCCCAGGGCCCCGGAGGTCACGATGTTGGGGTTGTCCGGCCGCACCACTATATGCCCGCTTTCGGAGCTACCCACGGGGTAGCAGTCGCTCCACCGGATGGCCCCGGCATTGGAGCGGCTGGGAACGCATATGGCGCTGTTGTCTTGCTGGGTGCTGTAGACGCGGTACGGCACCTGGGTGTCGGTGGTGACGTGGTAGAGTTCGGCGGTGGGCTGGTTGTAGATGCTCGACCACGTGGCCCCTCCATTGAACGAAACACACGCTCCGCCGTCGTTCGCATGGATCATGCGCCGGGGATTGCCCGGGTCGATCCACAGGTCGTGATGGTCGTAGTGGGGCGTTTCCACAAGGAAGAACGTGAGTCCTCCATCGACCGACTTCCAGAAGCCCTGATTGAGCACGTATACGGTCTCGGGGTCCTCGGGGTCTGCGAACACGTGGTTATAGTAGTGGGGGCGGATCGTCAGCTCGGGGTCATGGCTCATCTGCTCCCAGGTGGCTCCGCCGTCGTCCGAACGGAAGAGGCCACCCTTGGTCTTATCCTCTGCCCGACCTAGTGACCCGTTTGATACCCCGGGGGCGTGGCTCTGATCGAAGAGCGCCCACACTCGTCTAGCCCGCGCGGGAGAGGCAGCCACGGCGAAGCGGCCCTTGATGCCCTTGGTCATGCCGGGGTTGCCCGTCAGGTCTGTCCAGGTGTCGCCGCCGTCCTCGGTCTTGTACAGGCTGGTCTCTGGGCCACCGCTGTAGGTGTTCCAGTAGCTGCGGCGGACCTGCCACATGGCGGCGTAGAGCACCCGCGGATTGTTGGGGTCCATGGAGAGGTCGTTGCACCCGACGTCTTCCGCACGGAACAGAATCCGCTCCCAGGTCTCGCCGCCGTCCTTCGACCTGTAGACGCCCTTCTCAGTGGATGGGCCCTCCAGGTGGCCGACGACACCGACGTACACCAGGTCCGGGTCCTCCGGGTCTATGCGGATGCGTGAGATATGCTGGGTGGTCTGGAGACCGACGTTGGTCCAGGTCTTACCGCCGTCTGTGGACTTGTAGACGCCGTCGGCCTG
>JADFHV010000217.1 GCA_022566975.1 Chloroflexota bacterium | reverse complement strand
TCCCACAGCTCCCTGGGCTGAAGGACCGGCATGCGGAGCTCCTGGCCTCCGGCGGCGTCCATCTCCTCGCGGATGATCTGCTCGATCTTGCGCAGGGAGCGCCACGCCAACGGCAGGTAGCTGTAAATCCCCGATGCGGCTTGATGGACCATGCCCGCGCGGAGCATCAGGCGGTGGCTCGCCAGCTCAGCCTCGCCCGGGTTTTCTCTGGTAGTCTTGCCGAAAAGCTGCGACCAGCGCATGGACTACTCCCGCGTTATTTCGAGGGCCGAGCGGGTAGCGGTAAAGAATCGCTCGGCGTCGTCCACGCTCGACTCGGCATCTCTGAGCGTGACATCCGCATCCGCAGAATAGGTGCTGGTCACTCGGGCCTCCAAAGCTTTGGCCAAGATCCTCCCAAACTCAGGCTCCATCAGACCTCGATTGACTACTTGGTTGCCAAACAGGCCGACGAGACCCCGGTGGGACTTGGGCGGCCTTGCTCCTTGGTGACACAGCAGCGCAACGGCACAGTAGTGGACCGAGTAGTAAGCGCGGTCAACTGCGGACCTGTACCTCTCTTGCTCCAGGAACGCCCTGCTATCGTTCAGGAACTCCTGAGCCAGCCTTAAGCGACTCTCGACAAATTCCTCGGTAGGTCCCGTCGTCATGGAGCACGATACCCTGGCTTATCACATCCTGCGCGAAGTAGGAGCGCCACCGGACCTCTCTCTCGAACCCCTCCGGCTTGAAGAAGACCGACTGCGCGAGCAGGCTGTTCTCAAGGCCGATATCGTAAGTAATGTCTTGAAAACGCCTCTTCGTCTCGAAGGAGCCGTCGTAGATGACCAGGAGGTCTATGTCGCTCTCCGGTCCGGCGTCCCCGCGGGCCACGGAGCCGAACAGCACGATGGAGTGTACCTCATCGGTCGGTAGCTTTTCCTTGAGCAGCCGGACAGCCCGGTCGTGCGCCGGTGGGTTGGCCATTGGGTCACGCCTCGGTAGCGAGTATCTCCTCTTCGGCCTTCCGGACCTCGTCCATCAGCGCGGTGAGCATCTCATCCTCGGGGACGATTCGGGCCTTCTGTCCCTTCCGGAAGATGATGGCCCTGCCCGCCCCTGCGGCGATGCCCACATCGGCGTCCTTGGCCTCGCCGGGGCCGTTGACCTCGCAGCCCATGACCGCCACCTTGATGGGACTCTTGACCTTCTTGAGCAGCTCGTCAACGTCGTTGGCAAGCTTCACCACGTCCACGTCGGCCCGGCCACAGCTCGGACAGGCCACCAGAACTGCCCCCTCCTTGCGGAGCTCCAGCGACTTCAGTATCTCGAAGCCGGTGTAGACCTCCTCCCGAGGGTCGTCGGCCAGGGAGACTCGGATGGTGTCCCCGATTCCTTCGTACAGGAGCATCCCAAGGCCGATGGCGCTGCGCACGCTGCCGGACTTGGCCGTGCCGGCCTCGGTGATACCCAGGTGAAACGGGTACGGGACCAGGTTGGCCATGACCCGGTAGGCCTCTACGGTCGTGTCAATGTCGAAGGCCTTCAGCGATATCTTGATCAGGTCGAAGTCCAGCCCCTCGAGGATGCCTATCTCCCACAGGCCCGTCTGCACCATGTGGTCTACGACTGAGTATTCCCCCTCCTCGGCCTCACCCGCCTTTGGCAGCATGTTGACCCCGTCCGTGTGCCTCGACATACCGCGGGTCCTGCCGATGCCACCCACCGGTGGCAGGCTGCCGAAGTTGACGCCGATGCGTATGGGGACCTGACGCGCCTTGGCCTCGCGCACCACCTGCTCCACCTTCTCACGGTCCCGGATGTTCCCCGGGTTCAGGCGCAGGCAATCAACGCCACTCTCCAGCGCCTGAAGGGCGAGCTGGTAGTGGAAGTGGATATCGGCCACGAGAGGGATGGAGATCTGCCGCCGGATCTCCGCCAAGGCCTCCGCGGCCTCCATATCGGGCACCGCACAGCGGACGATCTCGCAGCCTGCCTCCTCGAGCCCCTTGATCTGGTCCACGGTGGCACTCACATCGCGCGTGTCCGTCTTGGTCATGGACTGGACGGTTACGGGGGCGTCTCCCCCGACTTTGACGTCGCCGATGTGGATAGCCTTGGTTATCCGTCGACTTCTCAATTCAAGCTCCGTGGGGCTGTTCAGTCCTTAACACGCGGTGGGAACCGGCCACGCCGGTGCCCCTAGGCTAGCGTATGATGCTGTCCCCGTTCAAGAGACGGACGATATCGTTGTAGCTGATGAATACGATCAGGCTGATCAGAATGGCGAACCCAACCAGATGGACAAGCCCCTCACTCTTCGGCGATATCCGTTTACCACGGCGCACCCACTCGATGGCCACAAACATGAGACGGCCACCGTCCAGCGAGGGTATCGGGAGGATATTCAGGATGGCAAGGCTGATGCTGATAAGGGCAGTTAACAGAAAGATCCGGGAAAAACCCAGCTCGGTGACCACCTCGCCCGTCACCTGGGCTATGCCGATGGGCCCTGCCACGCCAGGATTGGACCCCGTTGACACCCAGTCTACAAGTCCAACCTTTGTTTCGACCAGGACATCCCAGATAGTGGTGAACGACTTGGGGAAGGCCACCCAGAGAGGGTCGGTCGTATCCTCCACCCTCGCATTGGCGATGCCGAGACTGACGCCGATGGCGCCTTGCCGCAGGGTGTCGCCGACCTCGAGGCCTGGGTCGTATCCGCGGGCCCGCGACAGCGAGATCTCACCGTCGCTGACACCATTGCCCGTGCTCGCGTTGGCGTCGCGTTCGTAGCTGAACGACCCATCGTCGTTGAAGGTCAGCACGCCTCCATTTGAGAGGGTCTGCCGCCGGCCCCCCGTGGGGTCGGCCACATCGGGGACCACTTTCAGCGATGGCGGGCTGACTCTCGGCGTTACGGTGACCGTCTCGACAACGGAGAGCTCGGGCGAGGGGTTAAACCCGGTCGCTGAGCCACCGCGCCTGACTATCACCTCGATGGGAACGCCAAGGTTCGCGTTGATTAGGTCCACCAGCTCGCTGACTCGTCCGTTCGACTCCCGCCTGGTGGACAGGCTGTGACCGTTGACGGCGAGAAAAGTGTCTCCCGGCCTGAGGCCAGCCTGCTCGGCCGGGGAGCCGGGAGCGACGGCACTGATGATCACGGAACCCCCTATCAGGGTGCCATGGGGCAGCATGAACAGTATCGTGAAGATGACGACGGGCACTACCAGGTTCATAAACGAGCCAGCCATGAGCACTATGGCCCGTTTCGGCACGCTGAGTCTGGCGAAGCTGCGAGCCTCGGCAGGATCTTCCTCGCCCGCCATCCTGACGAAGCCGCCCAGAGGTATCCAGTTAACGGAATAGAGGGTGTCGCCGTATCGAACCCCGAAGATCCGAGGCGGAAACCCAAAGCCGAACTCGATGACCCTGACCCCGAACCGCTTGGCGGTAACGAAGTGGCCCAGCTCATGGACAAATATGAGAGAGGCCAGCACAGGGACTATTAACAGCCAGGCGGGTAAGCCGAACAAGCCCTATCCCTCCACCACCTCGCGTACGCGGCCCCTGGCCCATACACCAGCCGCCAAGACCTCGTCGAGCGAGGGGCTCTCCACACCTTGATGATCCCTTAGCGCCTGCTGGATCACCGTCCCGATCTCCAGGTACCCGATCCGGCCCGACAGGAACATCTCGACCGCGACGTCATCCGCGCCGCAGAGCGCGGCCGGCCACGTGCCACCCCTCTTGGCTATCTCGAGGGCGATGTCGAAGCATGGGTAGCGCTCCGGGTCCCAGGGCTCGAACGTCAGACTACCGGTCGCCACCGGGTCGAACAGCCGGATGCTCTCGTTATATACCCTGTCCGGGTAGAAGAGAGCGTACTGGATTGGCAGCCGCATGTCCGGTGGGCTTATCTGCGCCTTCACCGACCCGTCAACAAACTCGACCATAGAGTGGATCATGCTCTGGGGATGTATTACCACCTCTATGTCGTCCCATGGGACGCCGAACAGCCAGTGGGCCTCGATGACCTCGAACGCCTTGTTCATCATCGTGGCCGAGTCCACCGTGATCTTCGCGCCCATCTTCCACGTGGGATGGTTCAGCGCCTGCTCGGGGGTTGCGCTGCCGAGCTCAGTGAGAGGTGTGTTCCTGAACGACCCGCCGGACGCCGTGATGATAAGTTTGGAGACCGTCCCGTCCTCGCCCCGCAGGCATTGCCAGATGGCGTTGGGCTCGCTGTCCAACGGCAGGACCGATACGCCTCGCCTCTTGGCTTCGGCCGTAAGCATCTCCCCCGCCATCACCACCGTCTCCTTGTTGGCCAGTGCGATGTCCTTACCGGCGTCGATGGCGG
>JADFHV010000216.1 GCA_022566975.1 Chloroflexota bacterium | reverse complement strand
CTATCGGGCGCGGTTCGACGGGCTTCGCATGGGCGATGCCCCGCTAACTGACGGCCTTGTGCAGGGCCTGAGCTGTCCCGTCAACTACTATCACATGGGCGTAACGGCCGAGAACGTGGCCGAGCGCTTCGAGGTCACTCGGGAGGACCAGGACGAGCTAGCCCTTACCAGCCATCAACGTGCCTCCGCCGCCATCAGGGAGGGCCGGTTCGCCGACCAGATCGTCGGGGTACCCGTACCCCAGCGTCGTGGCGACCCTATAGTCGTCGACACCGACGACGGCCCGCGAGAAGACAGCAGCCTGGAGCGGCTGGCCCAGCTGCGGCCAGTGTTCAAGGAGGGGGGAACGGTTACCGCGGGCAACGCCTCCAGCATCAACGACGGCGCGGCCGCCGTGGTGATAATGTCGGCGGAAAAGGCGTCGGAGCTGGGAATCGCGCCAAGGCTGCGGTGGCGCGCGCGGGGCGTGTCCGGGGTAGACCCCGCGATCATGGGGATCGGGCCCGTGCCGGCGGTCCGCAAGGCCCTGGACAAGGCGGGTATGACGATCGGAGATATGGACCTGATCGAGCTGAACGAGGCGTTCGCCGCGCAGGCGCTCTACTGCATACGCCAACTGGACCTGGACATGGAGAAGACCAACGTGAACGGTAGCGGAATCAGTCTAGGTCATCCGATCGGGGCCACGGGCGCGGTCATGACCGTCAAGCTGATGGAGGAGATGTCTCGAAGCGACAGCGAGACCGGACTCGTCACGATGTGTGTGGGCGGAGGCCAAGGGGTAGCCACCATCTTCGAACGGGTGGGATAACATATCGGGCTTAGCGGTCGGTTTGTGACATACTTGATGTATCGGAGATAATGTGGTAAGATCGCCTCGAGATGGAACGCAAAAGGCCGGGCTACCTCATGATAAAGGAGGCGGCGGCCCGCTACAACGTTAGCCGGGCCAAGCTGCACCGGCTCATCGGCCTGGGGCGCCTGCGGACGGCGAAAGACCCCAGGGACGAGCG
The DNA here is from genome assembly GCA_022566975.1 of Chloroflexota bacterium. Next base: position 3,354 of record JADFHV010000216.1, on the reverse strand, counting down.
GGTCACGCTACTGCGGACCGAGGAGCTGGAAGAGCTCTTTAGGTTTGGTCGGGAAGAGGCATCACCGATGGAGTACAGGACAGCAACGACGCACGAGGAGCACGTGCCCGGACGGTTGACCGCCGGGTTGATGGCCAGGATGGACGACTTGAGATGGCGGATCTCGAAAGGACGTAAGTCGGCCAGCGACAGCGTGGACATCATACGGGAGGAGCGCGAGAAGCGTAGCCGGCAGGTCTACCGTGCCGCCTTTGGCAAAGAGCTCAATGAGCCCGACGACGAGACGTGACTGTTGTTGTTGACGCCAGCCTGGCACTGAAGTGGGTGGTGGAGGAAGAGGACACGGAGCCGGCAACCGCGCTGAGGGCCGAGTGGTATGAGGCAGGAGAGCTGCTGGTGGCGCCGCCGATATTCAGGCCCGAGGTAACCAACGCGCTGCACCAGAAGGTCCGCCGGGGGGAAGTTGGGCGGCCGGAGGCGGTCGAGGGCCTGCAACAGCTCGTGTCCGCGGTCGCCATTGGCGAGCCCGCGGGTCTCTACGAGAGGGCGCTGGAGTTGGCCGCCGCATTCAGACTGGGAGCCGTCTACGACAGCCTGTACGTCGCACTGGCGGAGCTGGAGGGATGCGAGATGTGGACGGCGGACCGGCGTCTCGTGAACGCGGTCCAACGGGACTTCCCTCAGGTGCGTTGGGTGGGTGAGGCGCCGTAGTTCGAGGGTGGTTCAGTGGTTGAGAATGGCTGCCCGGCCTGGATTCGAACCAGGGACTTCAGCTCCAAAGGCTGACGTGCTACCGCTACACTACCGGGCAACGAAGGGCTCCCCCCTCCCCACGGGCCACGAAGAGACGGGCCGAGTCGCGTCCCTCACCGCTCGCGCTACTGGCCGAGGCCCTCTCCCGAGGGCCGGCTTTCATCCTCCGCTTCAAGGGTGCGATCGTCGCGATCCCGTCCTAACAGCCGGTGCAGGTTGAGCGACCAGCCGACCCCAAACACGTGGGGTGTGAATGCCCGCCGGTCGTTGGGGTTCCACCAGCGCTCCTTGACTCGACGGGGCGTTGGCGGCCTGAACTCGAAGGGTACTCCCATGAACGTGCCGTGGGACCTGCCGGACCTGAGAGCCTGTATCAATGTCGCTATGATGAACAGCGTGGCGGCTGCACGGCACGTCCTCAGCAGGCCCATGAGGTACAACCTCCTAGCCATGCTCTCTCCGACACAGGACCGGTAGGGCACGGCGCCGGTAGAGAGCCCGCACCTAAATATACCCCATGGCCGGGGACACTCACCAGCCCGCCCGTGAACGGGCGTCTAGAGTATAGACCACCCGTCGGCTATACTGTTAGCCGTTCACTCCTCCGGCCGAATGGAGTCAGTCAGAATGGCACAAGACCGAGCAACTTACGACGTCGTGGTCGTCGGCGCGGGAAACGCGGCCCTGTGCGCCGCTCTTTCGGCACAGGAGCAGGGCGCCCGCACCGTGGTGCTGGAGAAGGCCCCGGTGGCCGCGCAGGGCGGCAACTGCATGTACACGGGCGGCGGGTTTCGGTTCGTGCACGAGGGTATCGAAGACCTACGGAGTCTGCTTCCCGACCTTACGGACGACGAGGTGACCAACGTCGGTATGGCCCAGTACTCCGCGGAGGAGTTCCTGGAGCACTTGATGACTGTGACCCATGGCGACACCGATCCCCGGCTGGCGGCGGTGATCATCTCCCAGTCGCGGCCGACGGTGGACTGGATGCACTCCAAGGGCGTGAGTTGGGAGCTGCCTCCCAGCACTAGTGCTCTGGCGGGGGCACCCACCACGATCCCCAGCAGCGTGGGCCTGCGTGCCTTCGAATCTGGCCTGGGACTGGTGCGGATGCTGACGACAGCGTGCCGGCGCAACGGCATAGACATCTTGTACGAGACGAAGATGGTCAGGCTGGTACAAGACTCGCGCGGCGGCATCTCGGGAGTGGTCATTAAGGATACCGACGGCGTGCACGAGATCCGCTCTGGCGGTGTCGTGCTGGCCTGCGGCGGCTTCGAGGCGAACGCTGAAATGCGGGTCAAATACCTCGGCGCGGGTTGGGAAAGTGCCAGGGTGCGGGGTTCCAAATACAACACAGGCGACGGCCATAGGGCGGCGCTGGAGATAGGCGCTAAACCCGCCGGTCAGTGGACCGGATGCCACGCCACCCCTATCGACGTGAACGCGCCTGCGACGGGCGACCCGGGGATCACCGAGCGGATGCCACGGCGCGCATACCCCCTGGGCATCTCCGTGAACCTTGGAGGCCGCCGCTTCGTAGATGAGGGTGAGGGCTTCGCCGAGCAGACTTTCGTCAAGGTGGGGAGACGTATCCTAGAGCAGGAGCGGAGCATGGCGTTCCAGATCTTTGACGCCAAAGCCGCTCCAGTCCTGGAGGCCAGATACGGCGTGTCCAAGGCCATAGAGGCCAACAGTGTTGAGGAGCTGGCGGAGAAGCTCGGCATCAATCCAACCATACTGGCGGCGACGGTCGACGGCTTCAACGCCGAGGCCCACGACGGCGCCTACGCGCCCCGGGAGCTGGACGGCCGAGCCACCAGGACCCTGGACCCGCCCAAGAGCAACTGGGCTATCAAGCTGGACAGCCCGCCTTTCGTGGCGCACGCGGTGACCGGTGGCATAACGTACACATACGGGGGTCCCAAGATCGACACCACCGCACAGGTGCAGGACATGGAGGACAACCCGATCCCCGGCCTTTTCGCCGCGGGCGAGATCGTGGGCGGAATCCTTTTCCACAACAGCCTCAGGGGAGGCGGCCTGATGCACGGGGCGGTGTTCGGAAAGCTGGCCGGCGCCAACGCAGCCAAAGGTGCCTAGCAAAGACATGACGCAGTCCGTCGAGGTCGACAGGGTCCAGGAGGTGGCGGCCCGCATCCGGGCGAGCGTCCAGCAAGTGATCGTAGGCAAGGGCGACGTCATCGACCTGGCGCTCATCGCCCTGCTCTGCCGAGGGCACGTCCTGATGGAGGACGTACCGGGGATAGGCAAGACGACCCTTGCAAAGGCACTGGCCCAGTCTCTGGGATGCGCGTTCGGTCGCATCCAGTTCACGCCCGACCTGATGCCCATAGACGTGCTGGGGGTGAACTTCTTCAACCAGAAGACCGGCGACTTCGAGTTCCGGGCGGGGCCCATATTCAGCCAGATACTGCTGGCTGACGAGATCAACCGCGCCACTCCGCGGACCCAGTCGGCGCTCCTGGAGGCGATGCAGGAGCGGCAGGCCACGGTGGATGGGGTGACGAGGTCGCTCCCCGAGCCGTTCCTGGTGATGGCGACCCAGAATCCCATCGAGCTGGAGGGCACGTTCCCGCT
>JADFHV010000215.1 GCA_022566975.1 Chloroflexota bacterium | reverse complement strand
GAGGGTTCTGGTTGATCGCATGGCCAGCGATGATTCGAGCCCGTCGTTGACCCCTTAAGCTCGGGGGGCCGCCCGAGGGCCATGGCGCACAACAGGTCCGGATCAGGCCCCTTACCATCGCCCTCGACTGTCCAGGCTCGACTCCTGCCACTGACCACCCGCCGCTGCATGGTTTCGACTTTGGCGGTCGGTCCCGCTGGCATATTGTTCAACCGTCCCGTTCAGTCCTAAACTCGATAGGTCCCGCGACAAAAGCCAACGCTGGACCGCCGTTCGACCACCAGGATGTCAGGTCGATTTCGGGGGGTTTGAGGCCGGTCATTTCGGTTTATCCCTTTATCGAGGGATTCACGCGCACCGTCCACCCGCCCCTCGACTGGGTCCGAGTCCCTCCACTCGATCCTCGGCCCGCGAGTGTCGCGGAGTCGACGCTCCTTGCGTTCATCGGCCGCTGCCCCACACAGGGGCACGTCTGTTGCCCGGAGAGATAGAGGTCGCGAAAATGAAAGTCCTGGTGATTGATGACTTTCCAGATATGGTCGAGATCGTTGGGATGTGTTTTCGCATGCGCTGGCCCGATGCCACCGTGATCTCGACCGGGTCCGGAAGGGAAGCCGTGGGCCTCGTGGAGACCGGAGCTCCTGACATAGTCATACTCGACATGGTCTTGCCGGACATACAGGGGGTTCGGGTGCTCAAAGAGATCCGAAGATTTTCGGACCTGCCGGTGATCGTCGTGTCAGGGAACCAGGATGAGACGGCCAAGATCACCGCCCTCGAGATGGGGGCGGATGACTACCTGACAAAACCGTTTTCACCGACCGAGCTGATGGCCAGGGCGAAGGCGGTGCTGCGCCGGACTCATATGCCCGAACTCCGAGACGACAGTGACATCGTGAGGAGCGATGGCATATCAATCGACCTGTATAGACGCCGTATGCTGGTCGATGAGCAGGAGATCAGCCTCACCCCCACCGAGTGGCGCCTTCTCACCTACCTGGTGCGCAACGAGGGACGGGTCATCTCCCATCGGGTCCTGGCCGAAAAGGTGTGGCACAGCGAATACACCACCGGCTCGGCCATCAAAATGTGCGTACGTAGACTGCGGCACAAGATAGGCGACGCGGGCCACCCTTCGGCGATGATCCGGACTCATCGGGGCATAGGCTACAGCTTCGCGAACGTAAGTTGACGTCGGCTACAAGACGATCCACATGTACACATTCTTGTGAGGTGAAATGATGGCACGCATCAGTGTCAGTGTCCCAGAGGAGCTGTTGGCCAGGCTGGAGCCTTTGAAGGAGCAGATCGACGTTCGCCAGGTGTGCCGCGACGCACTTGAGAGGCGGATTCAGGCCTTCGAACGGGCGGCGACTGTGCAGGCGGATACGCTGGACCTGGAAGCCCTGATTGAACGGCTCCGCGATGAAAGGGGTCTGGTCGAAGGCCGATTCGAGGAGCTCGGCAGACACAACGCCGAGACCTGGCTTGGCACGGCGGCGTACCTGGAGCTCAAGACCGTAACCGAGAGAAACGGCGCGATGCGGATGGAAACATACCGGCTGCCCTCCTCTTCGTTCAAGACCATGAAACGCGACATGGAAAAGGAGCGGGTGACTGTCGAGGGACCCCAGGCCGTAACGTACAAGACGGCGTGGCTGGACCAGGTCAGGACGATCTGGACCCAGATAGTGGACCTCCTGGAGGACGAGACCGACCACGCCGAGCCCGTGGAGGCGGCGGTCTAACGGGACGCACTCCCTTCTAGGTCCCCAAGGGCGGTCGCCGGGACCGGCGAACCGCCCTACTACACTCGGGCGGAGGCTGTTGACGCCTCTTCCAGCGGTTGCTACACTCGGCCCCATCCAGTGAGGCATCCCCCCAAACGATGGCCTGCCCCAACTGCGGGTTCGATAACGACTCATCGCAGCGGTTCTGCGTCAGCTGCGGCACGATCCTTTCGACTGCATGCCCCGACTGCGGGGTGTCCCTTCCGGAAGGGGCGCAGTTCTGTGGGTCGTGCGGAGCCCAGGTGCCCGGCTCAGAACGCCAGGCCGCGACCGTCGATGTCCCGATCAGTCCTCGCCAGGGCCTTCCCGAGTCATTTCAGGACGGACGCTACGCGGTGAAGAGCTTCCTCGGCCAGGGCGCCAAGAAGAGGGTCTACCTGGTAGACGATACCCGCGTGGGCCGAGATGTCGCCTTCGCCCTGATCATGACGGAAGACATGGACGACACCGGGCGCGAGCGCGTTCGGCGGGAGGCCCGCGCCATGGGCCAGCTGGGCGACCACCCCAACCTGGTCCAGCTATACGACGTGGGGGAGGAGGACGGCCAGCCCTACATGGTGCTGCCCGTGATGGCCGGCGGCTCCGTCGATGACCTGATCCGCCGGTCCCCAGACCACCAGATGCCACTGGAGCGGGTGATCGACGTAGCCAAGGCGGTCTGCAGTGGACTGGCTTTCGCCCACTCTAAGGGCTTCATCCACCGGGACCTGAAGCCGAGCAATGTGTGGCTGACCGAAGACGGCACGGCGAAGATCGGTGACTTCGGTCTGGCTCTTTCCGCGACCGATCCCCGCCTCACTCAAGAAAACATGGCGGTAGGCACCGTGGCTTACATGCCCCCGGAGCAGGCGATGGGCGGGGACGTGGCGGAGCACAGCGACCTGTACTCCCTCGGGGCGACGCTGTACGAGATGGTCACCGGACGGCCCCCGTTCATGGGAGACGCCCTGGAGGCCATCATCGGCCAGCACATCAACACGCCGCCCGTGGCCCCCACCTGGCACAACGCGGGCTGCCCGAAGGCTCTCGAGTCCCTGATCCTTCGGCTCCTGGAAAAGGACCCCACCGCGCGGCCCGAGTCCGCCGGGGCGGTGCTGGACGCCCTGGAGAACCTGGAGAGGGCCTCCACGTCCGACCGGATGCCTGTAGAGGTGGATGGGACCAACGTGCTGGACAGCCTGGCCGGGGGCGTGTTCGCCGGACGCCAGGACGAGGTCGGCCAGATGAAGGATGCCCTTGAGGACGCCCTGTCGGGCAGCGGCAGGCTGATGATGCTGGCCGGCGAGCCGGGCGTCGGGAAGACGCGAACGGCCCAGGAGCTGGCGGTCTACGCCGGACTTCGAGGAGCCCGGGTCGTCTGGGGACGTTGCTACGAGGGCGACGGCGCACCCCCATTCTGGCCCTGGGTCCAGGCCATCAGATCGATCACTCAGATGGCCGGCGTGGAGCACCTTCGATCAGCCATGGGCGCGGGCGCATGGGACATCGCGGAGATCGTCCCGGAGGTCCGGCAGCGGCTCGGCGACCTGGAGACTCCTCCTGCGCTGGATGACCCGCAGCAGGCCCGGTTCCGCCTGTTCGACTCGATGGCGACCTTTCTGAAGAACATTACCCGTGACCGACCTCTCACGCTGATCCTGGACGACCTTCACGAGGCCGACAAGCCTTCACTACTGCTTCTGGAGTTCCTGGCCAGGGAGATGGGGAGCAGCCGGCTCCTCGTCATAGGTACCTACAGAGACGCCGAGCTGACCCGCCGCCACCCCCTCTCACAGACCTTGGGTGAGCTGGCCAAGGAGAGCGCCTTTCACCGGATCCAGCTACGCGGAATGGGGCGGGAAGATGTCAAGCGTTTCATCGAGCTGACAGCCGGAATCGAGCCATCGACCCAGCTCGTGCGCGCCGTCTATTCCCATACCGACGGCAACCCGCTTTTCGTAAACGAGGTCGTCCGCCTGCTTGTCCAGGAAGGAGGCCTGGCCCGCGGACAGCAGGCGAAAGCCACTACAGAGGTCTTGAGAATACCGGAGGGCGTACGAGAGGCCATTGGGCGACGCCTCGACCGGTTGTCCGAGGAGAGCAACCGGGCCCTGACGGTGGCATCGGTGGTCGGACGCTCCTTCAGTCTCGACCAGCTTGTCCGCCTGATCGAAGACCAGACCGAAGATAGGCTGCTCGAGGCCCTGGAGGAGGCGTTGGGCGCGCGCATCATCGAAGAGCTCCCCCAGGCTGTGGGACACTACCAGTTCACCCACGCCCTGGTCCGGCATACGCTGGCGGATGAGCTCTCCACTACGCGACGCGTGCGACTCCACGCCCGCATTGCCGAGGTGCTGGAAGACCTCTACGGCGCCGACGCCGACGCCCACTCCGAGGAGATCGCCTACCACCTCGGCGAGGCGGCCTCGGCCGGAAGCGGTGGCAAGCTGGTGCACTACTCCCTCACCGCCGGCGAGCAGGCCCTGGCCTCCCACGCCCACGAAGAGGCCGTGACCCACTTCGAACGAGCGCTCTCCGCTAAGGAGGGAGAGCCCGTGGACGCCGAAACGGCTACTCTACTCTTCGGCCTCGGCCGCGCTCAGGCAGCACTGCT
>JADFHV010000214.1 GCA_022566975.1 Chloroflexota bacterium | reverse complement strand
TCGTATCCGCCGCCCAAGAGGTCATCGACGGCTCGCTGGACGAGCATTTCGTGCTGGACATCTTCCAGACGGGCTCCGGCACCTCCACCAACACCAACGCCAACGAGGTCATCGCCAACCGGGCCAGCCAGATCCTGGGCGGCGACCTGGGCTCCAAACTGGTCCACCCCAACGACCACGTGAACATGGGCCAGTCGTCCAACGACGTGATTCCCACGGCCATCCACATCTCGGCGCTCGCCGGTATCCACGACGGGCTGGTCCCGGCCCTCACCCACCTCCAGGAGCGGCTGGAGTCCAAGGCCGAAGAGTTCATGCCGGTCATCAAGACGGGCAGGACTCATCTGCAGGACGCCACCCCCATCCGGCTCGGTCAGGAGTTCCAGGGCTACGCCGGACAGGTCGAGCGGGGCATCGGCAGGCTCCGCCATGCGGAGGAGGAGCTGTCTGAAGTGGCGCTGGGCGGTACCGCGGTGGGTACGGGAGTCAACACTCACCCCGAGTTCGCATCCAGGATGTGCGCCAGGCTGTCTGAGGCGTTAGGAGTCGCGGTGGTCGAGACTGAAAACCATTTCCAGGCGCAGAGCAGCCTCGACGCCCTGGTTGAGGCCAGCGGATCGCTGAAGACGGTGGCCGTGAGTCTGATGAAAATAGCCAACGACATCCGGTGGCTCGGCTCGGGGCCGCGCGCAGGTATCGGCGAGATCGAACTTCCCGAGGTACAGCCCGGCAGCTCCATCATGCCCGGGAAGGTGAACCCGGTCATTCCGGAGTCGGTGTGCCAGGTGGCGGCCATGGTCATCGGCAACGACGCCACCATCGCCGTGGCCGGGCAGTCGGGCAACTTCGAGATAAACGTGATGATGCCCGTATCGGCCTATAGTCTTCTTCAGTCCATAGACCTGCTGACCACCGCGTCGCGGAACCTGGCGGACCAGTGTGTCAGCGGGCTCAAAGCGACCCGGAAAGGACCGGAGATGGTGGACAGAGGGCTGGCCATCGTGACGGCGCTGGTGCCTCACGTGGGCTACGACGCCGCGGCCGCCATCGCCAAGGAGGCACAGGCCACCGGGAAGACCGTCAAGGAGGTCGCCGTGGCCCGCACCGAGCTTTCCGAAGACGAGCTGTCAGAGATACTGGACCCCAGGGGCATGATGGAGCCGGGTCTGTCGTCTGGAACGTCCGTGGGATAGCCGAGGTCAATCCGTCCCGCGGGTCTGGACCAGCCTTGCGACGGTCGTGATGATCAGGTCGACCTTGAAAGGCTTGGCGATGTAGTCGGATACGCCCAGGCTCCGCAGGTCCGCCGCCGCCTGGGCGGAGGGGTAGCCCGTCATCGCCATGACCGGGTACATGGGGTCGATTCTCTTTGCCGCCCGGACTACCTCTACCCCGGGCACGTCGGGCATCAGCATGTCCGTGATGACCGCGTCGAAACGCTCCTGTGCCAGCAGGTCCATGGCCTCCCGACCGCCAGACGCGGTCACCACCTCGTAGCCCTCCCCTGTCAGGATCTGCGTCAGCAGTGTGCAGATGATCTCCTCATCGTCGACGACCAGGACCCTCACCGGGGTCTCGATGTGCGCGCTCGAGCGGAGTCGTCCGACGTGGCCATAGCTGCCTCCTGGGAGCTGGGCGGCAAGATGGGTCAATTGTCCGGCGGCGCGTCGGGCGCGTGGACGGTACGCAGGCCTATCTTTTGCCGCGCCGACCGTCAAGGCGAATGGGTGGAGGCATCTACGCAGCTGCTGTGGTCCCAGCCGGGCGGCCTACGGGCGTTTCCGGCGTTCCAGGCGCTCGACGACGAACCGGACCTCGTCGTCTCGCGTGGCCAAGAGACCGTCCAGCGTGGCCGTCACGAGGCTGTCCAGGATCTCGCCGACCTCCGGCCCCTCTGGGACGCCCAGGGCCATCAGGTCGTCGCCCTTGAGTGCGGGCCTCCGGTGTCGTAGCTCCACGTCGTACAGCTCGAGACGTTGGGTGACGCGAGGGTCGTCGGTTGCCAGGGCGCAACCACGGACGGCCGCGAGGTCGAGGCCGTTGAGGAGCCGGTGTAGCGTGCTGGCGGCCAGACCATCGGCTGCAAGCTGGTCCAGCGAGTCTCTGACGGCGCCGGTGTCGCGCACCACACGTGCCCACCTGCCGTCCATGTTGAGACGGGCTATGAGTCCCGGTCGAGCGCCAGGTTCGACCGGGAATGCCAGGACCGAAAGAAACAGAAGGTCGGTCTGGCCGCCGGGCTCCGGGCCGACCTTCTCCAACCTGGCGAGGGCCTGGTCGCCTACCGCGAGGGATGGATGGATGGCGGCGAGCACCCCTATCTCCCGTGCCGTCTCCAGCATGGGGACAGCCCGCTCCTCGCGAAATATCCTGATTAGCTCGTTTCGAACCCGGTCGCCTCCGATGGTGCCCATGTACGGGAGGTCTCGTCGCAGCAGCGCCTCCGTCTCGGGCTCCAGGCGGAACCCCAGACGCACAGAGTACCTCACCGCTCGTATGATGCGGGTGGCGTCGTCTATGAAGCTTCCCGGATGCAGGACGCGGACCAGGCCGCCCTGGGTGTCCTCGCGCCCTCTATGGGGATCGACCAGCTCACCCCACCGGCCCTCGTCGAGGCAGACTGCGGTGGCGTTTATCGAGAAATCCCGGCGTGCCAGGTCGTCCTGTATGGACCCCGGGGCCACCTTGGGGAGCGCTCCGGGGTTAGCGTAGGTCTCCTTGCGGGCGAGTGCTAGGTCGATGTAAGTATCGGCAGCCCGGATCTTCGCGGTGCCGAACTGGGAGCGCGCGACGACCTCCCCCTCCAGGGCCCGTGCCAGCTCCGCCGCCAGCAGGTCGTTTCCCCCCACGGCGGACAGGTCGAGGTCAACGGGCCGATGCCCGAGCAGCAGGTCGCGTACGGTACCGCCGACCAAGAACAGCTTCACGCCTCGTCCCGTGCAGACCTCGGCGGCAAGCCTCAGGTGTCGTTGCTGGGCCGGGGAGAGCGACCGCTCAATGGTGTGCGCTACGTTGGGCATCGGCCGTTTGGAGCTCGGCTGAAGGCGGGACGCCTCGTTCACCTGGATGCGGTGGCGACCTTGCGGAGGTAGCTCTGGGCCCCGGCGGTGACCCAGGCGGGCCAGCCCGTGAGGAGGAAGCGCGCGCCCACGGATATGAAATGTTCCACGGTGGCGTCACTGACCACGGTGCCCGCCACGCGGCCCGCGTTGACGATTCGCTTGATCGCGGAGTCCACGGTGGCCACGACCTCGGGATGAGCGGCCTGGCCCAGGTAGCCCATGGTCTGTGCCAGGTCGCCGGGGGCGACGAAGAAGACGTCGATATGGTTGACGGTCAGGATGTCATCGAGGTTCTCTATGGCGACAACGTCCTCGATCAGGACCACGAGAAGGGTCTCGTCGTTGGCTTTGGCCGCGTAATCAGATACGCCGTATCCCTGGCGGCTGGTGAAGTTACCGCGATTTCCGAGTGGATGGAACTTGGCAGCGTCTACCACCGCCCTGGCGTCGTCGGCGGTGTTGACATGTGGCACCACAATGCCCTGCGCTCCGACGTCCAGGGTCCGGTATATGACGCCTGCGACGTTGAGATTGACCCTGACGACAGAGCTCGTGCCCCACAGGTCGCAGGCCCTCGTCATGTCGGGAATGTCGGCGAAGTCTACGGGCCCGTGCTCGCCCTCTATCCACGCGGCTTCGAAGCCCAGGGGTCCGAGGAAATCGATCATGTCCGGGCTGTTGTGGCCCGATACCGCGGTGACGGTCTCGCCCCGCTGGAGCATGTGTTTCGCCCTGTTCTCTCGAAGCTCAGCCATCATCCTTCTCCCATGCTCTGGAAACGACGCCTGTGCGGCCTGTGGCCCTGTAGACAGCCGGGGCCATTATAGAGGGCGGCCACGGGGAGCGTCAATTTCGTCTCCAGCCACCGGCGGTGGACACCTCACTCTCTGACGGGTAGCATGAACGGCGTGTCTGAGGAGATAAAATTCTGTCAGCGGTGCGGCCATAAGCTGGCGGAGAAGCAGGTTGAGCGTCGGGTCCGGCCGTACTGCCCTGACTGCGGCTACGTGGTCTTCCTGGACCCGAAGGTGGCGGCGGTGGTGCTGGTCAGTGCCGACGGCAAACTCGTGATGGTGCGCCGGGGTATCGAGCCGGCCCTGGGCCGGTGGAGCTTCCCATCCGGGTACGTGGACCGGGGAGAGGTGGTGGAGCACGCCGCCGTCCGGGAGGTCAGGGAAGAGACGGGGCTGGACGTGACCCTGGACGGTTTTGTCGGACTGTATTCGGGTAAGAACAGCGTGGTCATACTGGCGGTGTACGCGGCCAGGGTGGTCGGCGGTGAGCTGCAGGCCGGCGGCGAGGTCACGGATGCGGCGCTCTTCTCGCCGGACGAG
>JADFHV010000213.1 GCA_022566975.1 Chloroflexota bacterium | reverse complement strand
AGGAGGGGGGGGCAGGGGCAAGCGGGGAGGGACCTCCGTGCCCCGGCAAAAGGGCTCTGCCCCTCGGCGATCCGCTCTTGAAGCAGACTGTCAACCGCAGTGTCCACCCGGCTCACAAAGAAAGACGCCACCGAAGCGATCTTGCTCACGTCCCCGGCCGACCGTGCCAGGTCTTCCAACCCGGCGATATAGGCTTCCCGCACGCGCTCGTAGGCGTCCAGGGAGAAGATCAGGGTGATGTTGACGTTGATGCCGCGCCCTATGACCTCTCGGACCGCCGGGATGCCCTCAGGCGTAGCAGGGATCTTGATCAGGACATTAGGCCGCTCCAGAGCGGTGAACAGGCGCTCCGCCTCCTGGACCGTGCCGCGGGTGTCCCGGGCCAGATGGGGGCTAACCTCCAGGGATGCGTATCCATCGGCGCCGCCGGTGGCATCGTACGTGGGGCGGAGCAGGTCCGCCACGGCGCGGATGTCCTCAATCGTCAGCGTCTCGAAGATTTCGGTGGCGCTCTTGCCCTGTCGGGCGAGGTCGGCCAGGGCATCGTCGTAGTCGGCGCTACCCGTGATGGCCTTCTCGAAAATCGTAGGATTGGACGTCAGCCCGCTGACTCCCGTGTCGATGAGCCTCTGCAGCTCCCCGGACTCGATCAGCCCGCGCCGGATGTTGTCGTACCAGATAGACTGCCCCAGACCTTGGGCCTGCTCGACGGCATTACTCATGTCGCACACCTCATCGCGCCAGTCTCATTGCCTCGTCCGCCACGCGTCGAGCCGTCAGGTCGAGCTCCTCGTAGATGACGCCGCCCGGAGCGGAGGCGCCAAACCTCGATATGCCGACTGCGACACCCATGTCGCCGATGTATCGCTCCCATCCCAAGGTTGTTGCCGCCTCCACGGACACTCTGGCGCGGACTTCCGGAGGCAGCACGGAGTCGCGGTACTCGGCCGACTGGGCGTCGAACAGCTCCCACGAGGGCATCGATACGACGCGTGCCCGCACGCCCTCCTGGCGAAGCAGCTGCTCCGCCTCGACCGCGACGTGTACTTCAGAACCCGTGCCCAGCAAGATGACCTCAGGGTCCCCCGACGTGTCCAAGAGAGTGTAGGCCCCGCGCCGGACCCCGTCGGCATCGGCGAGGACAGTCCTATCCAGCACGGGCAGGCTCTGGCGGCTGAAGACCAGGACCGTCGGGCCGTCGCGCCTCTCCAGGGCCACCTTCCATGCCTCCACCGTCTCGGTGGCGTCGGCGGGTCGCACCACGACCAGGTTCGGAACGGCCCTCAGACCCAAAAGCTGCTCTATCGGCTGGTGGGTCGGACCGTCCTCTCCCATGCCGATGGAGTCGTGGGTAAAGAGGTACACGACCCGCTGCTCCATCAGCGCAGCCAGGCGCATGGGCGGACGCATATAGTCGGAGAAGAGCAGGAACGTGGCCGTATATGGGATGAGGCCTCCGTGCACGGCCATGCCGTTAGCCACAGCGCCCATCGCATGCTCTCGCACACCGAAGTGCATGTTGTGGCCACCGTACTCGTCGGACGCGTAGTGACCGCGGTCGTTAAGAATGGTCTTCGTAGACGGCGCGAGATCGGCCGATCCGCCTACGAACGAGTGTACCCTCTTGGAGATGGCGTTCATGACCTTGCCTGACGCGTCGCGCGTAGCTACGGGACCGTCTCCGGGCCCGAACAGGGTGTGGAGCTCCCCGTCCCACCCCTCCGGCAGGTCTCCGCTCAGGGCCTCCGAGAGCCGCGCCGCCTCGTCGGGGTGCGCCCGGCGGTAATCGGCCATCCGGGCCTCCCACTCGGCCTGTTGCCCCCCGCCCCTTTCAACGGCCAGCCGGAAATGTTCTAACGCCTCCTCTGGGATCGAGAAGGGCCCACGGTGCCAGCCCAGCTGCTCCCTTGTCAGCCGCACCTCTTCCTCGCCCAGCGCCTCCCCATGCACCGAGCCGGTGCCCGCCTTGTTGGGGCTGCCGTAGCCGATCAGTGTCTGGCATACGATCAGACTCGGCCGTCCCAGCTCCGCCCGCGCCTCGCGCAACGCCAGGTCCACGGCCGCCGTATCCATACCGTCGATGGGCCCGATAACGTGCCAGCCGTAGGCCTTGAAGCGCTGGCCTACGTTCTCCCTGAATGAGATGTCCGTGTCCCCCTCTATAGAGATTTCGTTGTCGTCGTACAGATAGATGAGTTTGCCCAGCTGCAGCGTTCCGGCCAGCGAAGCGGCCTCTGAGGCGACTCCTTCCATGAGGTCACCATCGGAGACGATGCCATAGACGTAGTGGTCGATAATCTCGTGTCCAGGCCGGTTGTAGTGCTCCGCCAGCCAGCGCTCGGCCACGGCCATCCCGATCCCGTTGGCGAACCCCTGACCCAGTGGACCGGTCGTCACCTCGACACCCGGAGTGAGGCCATACTCCGGATGGCCCGGGGTCTTGCTTCCCCACTGGCGGAACCGCTTCAGCTCCTCCATTGGCAGGTCGTAACCGGTCAGGTGGAGAAGGGAATACAGCAGCATGGAGGCGTGGCCGGCAGACAGGACGAACCGGTCGCGGTCGGGCCACCGGGGGTTGTTAGGACTATGCTTCAGGAAGCGGTCCCAGAGGACGTATGCCATCGGGGCAGCGCCCATAGGGGCCCCCGGGTGGCCGCTTTTGGCCTGCTGCACTGCGTCCACGGCCAGAAACCGTATCGTATTGATGCATAGCTGGTCGAGGGTTTCGTTGCTCATTGTCGGCATCCTTCTTCCATCTCGGCCCCGTCGACAGGCCCGGTCGTGGCCGCTCTGCCCTGCGGACTATTGGTAGCGCCGCGTGCGCGTGGTTCGGAGAGTAGCCGGTCGGTACGCTGAGAAGGCTCCGGGCCTCTGCCTCTAAGTCTCGCCTACCCACGACTTTGATGCAACTGGGCCGCCCAGAGGAGCAGAGGAACGGCTAGCCCTAGCCCACGATGCGATGGACCAGGTCCATGTCCAGGCTGCTCCGCACGAGTGCCGCCAGACGATCGTACTGGTCGTCCCTGGAGAAAGCGACGCCTGTTGACGACAGATCGGCGTCCTTGCGCTCCGCAAGCTCCTCCAGGACCGCACGGCGCAGCGCGTCGTTATGGAAGAACCCGTGAACGTAGGTGCCAAAAACGTTCCCACCGGAGGCCATCCATCCGTCCGGCTGACGGCACGCCCTCCCTGAACGCTCCTCCAGCAGGAACGGCGCCGAAGCATCGGTCCCCGTGGTCTGGCCCATGTGGATCTCGTAGCCCTCGAGGGGAAGGCCGTACGCCTTGCTGAGGAGCCCTTCGGCCCGAACGACCCTCCCGCGCACCTGATGAGTCGACTTCGAAGGCGAGAAGGTCGTCTCGATGGGAAGCAGTCCAAGCCCCGAGACCTGCGACTCACGACTCTCGACCCCCTCGGGGTCCAGGATAAGCTCGCCCAGCATCTGGAGGCCACCACATATGCCTATGACGGGCGTGCCGGACCGGGCTCGGGCGACCACCTCGTCGGCCAGCCCCGCACTCTTGAGCTGCAGCAGGTCCGAGACCGTGCTCTTGGTGCCCGGTAGGATGATCAGGTCCGGCTGACCCAACAGGTCATGCGCCTCTACGTAACGCAGACGCACGCCCTCGTCCCGCTCGAACGGGTCGAAGTCGTCGAAGTTGGATATGTGGGGTAGACCGATCACGGCAATGTCCAGGACGTAGCCGTCCTCGAGCTTCATGCGGCGACGGCGCTCCAGGGAGACGGAGTCCTCTTCCGCGATGTATATGTCGTGATAGTAGGGGATCACCCCGGCCACCGGCACGCCTGTCCTCTGCTCCAACCACTCAAGGCCCGGCTCCAGCAGGGAGAGGTCTCCCCGGAACCGGTTGATCACCATCGCTCGCACCAGCGCTCGCTCCTCCGGCTCCAGCAGCTCCAGAGTACCTACCAGAGACGCGAACACCCCGCCGCGGTCGATATCGCCGATGAGAAGCACCGGCGCGCCGCAGTGCAGCGCCACGCGCATGTTGACCAGGTCCATGTCCTTCAGATTGATCTCGGCCGGGCTGCCGGCGCCCTCGATGACGACGAGGTCATAGTCGGCCGTGAGCCTGTCAAGAGACTTCGTGATGACCGACCAGAGCCGGTCCTTGAGCGAGTAGTATTCCCTTGCGGCCAGCGTGGCCAGCGGCCTCCCCCCGAGCACCACCTGAGACCGGTCGTCGGCCTCCGGCTTCAGTAACACCGGGTTCATGTCCACCGTCGGCTCCACGCAGGCCGCCTCCGCCTGTACGACCTGCGCCCGGCCCATCTCATGGCCCTCTCGCGTGACGTAGGAGTTCAGGGACATGTTCTGGGCCTTGAAGGGCGCCACCCTAAACCCGTCCTGACGGAAGATGCGGCAAAGGGCGGTCACCAACAC
>JADFHV010000212.1 GCA_022566975.1 Chloroflexota bacterium | reverse complement strand
TCCAGTCGTTACTCTGTCCCTTGATGCGACACCCGAAGACCGTAAGATGTACGAGAGATCGTTTTCGAGGGCTCAGCTTAGACTATTCGACATGCTACCCGTACTGCATGCAAAATACCAAGAGTTGCAGGACGCGGTCAACGTGACTCGGCGCCAGTGGTTTACCGGTTTCCTCACCTCCTCGGTTCCGACGGTCGTCCTGGGATTCCTAGTGATCGCGCTGACCGTCGTCACGATTGCTGGTGAGACCGATCCTATTCTGAGTAGGATGCAAGATGGAGTATCGAACCTAGCGCTGTTCTTGAGCATGGCCAGCTTGACAGTCAGCGTGGTCGTCTTGCTGCTTTGGCTGGTGCGTAAGCCATGATCCTAAGTGATGGAGACATAAAACGAGCTGTCAGGGAGGGGCGGCTGACAATTGAACCCTTCACAGAGCGAATGGTCCAGCCAGTAAGCGTCGATTTAACCCTGGGAAGCAAACTGCGTGTGTTCCAAAAATCGGGTCATCCGACGATCGACGTCAGAGTAAACCAGCCCGATTTGACCGAGCCTGTTGAAATCGATCCGGTTACTCCGTTCTATCTGCATCCCTCGGATTTCGTGCTCGGGATTACACGGGAGCGTATCGGACTGCCGCCCGAACTCATGGGAAGACTCGACGGAAAAAGCTCACTGGGACGACTGGGCCTGTTAGTCCACTCTACCGCTGGATTCATAGACCCAGGGTTTATCGGGCGCATTGTCCTTGAGTTTAGCAATGTCTCGCCCCTACCTATCACTTTGTACGCCGGCATGCCCATTGCCCAAATATCGTTCTATCAGTTGTCACGTCCTACCAGCAAACCATATGGCCATCAGAGTTTGGGTAGTAAATACCAGGACCAAGACGAGCCAACTCCGAGCCGCTACTACCTCAACTTCGATGGCCGCCGAACCTCGCCGGGGAGTGCCCCCCCCCGACAATATGCCAAGGAGCCAACACCGCTAAGCCAATGGCTGAAACGCAGCCGGTATGGAGGAAGAGTCAGACAATTCGCCCGCGACATGGGAATCCCTCTTAAGACCGTACAAGACTGGGTTTACGGACGTCGAAAGCCCGGTCCCAAGCACGCGGCAAAGGTATTCGAAGTAACGGGACTGCGACAATTTGCGTCAGAACAGGCCGAACTGTTCGATGAAGCGCACGACTGAATGACCCACATGGAGCGGGCCCTGTCGCTGGCCAGGAGGGCGGTGGGCTCGGTGAGCCCCAGCCCGGCTGTGGGGGCCTTGGTCGTCAAGGACGGAGCGGTGGTGGGCGAGGGCTGGACCCAGCCGCCCGGCCAGGCCCACGCCGAGGTGATGGCCCTTCGCCAGGCGGGTGCGGACTCTGCGGGCTCCACTCTCTACACTACGCTGGAGCCCTGCGGCCATCACGGTCGTACCCCGCCTTGCACAGCGGCAATAGCCGACGCGGGCATCGCGGAGGTCCGCTTCGCCGTGATCGATCCGAACCCGCTGGTAGACGGGAGCGGACTTGCCCAGCTGGACGACCGGGGCATCCGCACTCACGCGGGCGAGGGGGCCGAGGAGGCCCGGGAGCTCATGGAGGCCTACCTCAAGTTCATCACCACCGGGCTCCCGTTCGTGACGGCCAAGTTCGCGATGACGCTGGACGGCAAGATCGCCACTCGCTCCGGCGACTCCAAGTGGATCACGGGCGAGGAGGCGAGGGCATACGTCCACGCGCTCAGGGCCGCATCGGACGCCATCATGGTTGGCATCAACACCGTCCTGGCCGACGATCCTCGGCTCACGGCCCGAGACGACCGGGGCGTCCCACTCGAGAGGCAGCCTCTGCGGGTGGTCGTCGACAGCCGGGGCCGGACACCCGTCCACGCCAGGCTGCTCTCCGAGCAGGGCCAGACACTTGTGGTAACGTCCAGCGCGAGCGACGCGGAGCGGCGAGGTCTGACAGAGGCCGGCGCGCAGGTGGAGTCGCTGCCGGGAGATAGCGGCGACGTGGACCTGGGCGCCCTGCTCAAGCTGCTCGCCCAAAGGGAGAAGACGAGCGTGCTGGTGGAGGGCGGTGGGACGCTCCTGGGCTCGATGTTCGACGGTGGAGTGGTGGACAAGGTGGTCGCTTTCGTGGCGCCCACCATAGTCGGTGGCGAAGACGCCCCCTCGCCAGTGGCGGGTCGGGGGGTCGAGAGGATGTCAGACGCCATGCGGCTGCATCACGTCAAGGTTGTGGAGACCGGCGGCGACCTGGCCGTAATCGGCTATACAGGTGTGAAAGACGATGTTCACGGGGATAGTTGAAGAGGTCGGATCGGTCCAAGCGATAGAGTCCGGCCGCCTTGCCATCTCGGCCGAGCGGGTGCTGGCCGATCTCGAGGTAAGCCACAGCATCTGCGTAAACGGCGCCTGCCTGACCGTCACCCACCGGGACGACTCGTCCTTTTCCGTCGACGTGGTGCCGGAGACCCTGCGTCGGACGAACCTGGGGTCACTGTCGCCGGGTGACGTCGTGAACCTGGAGAGGGCGATGGGGGTGGGCGACCGCTTCGGAGGGCACGTCGTGCAGGGCCATGTGGACGCGACGGGCACCGTCGATGCTATCGAGTCCGAGGGCGAAGCCCTGCTGGTCACGTTCCGCGCACCTGAGTCCATCATGCGCTACGTGGTCGAGAAGGGGTTTATCGCGGTGGACGGGACCAGTCTGACGGTTGTAAACTGTGACGGCCAGTGTTTCTCGGTGACGATAATCCCTTACACGCGGGAGAACACGGTCATGGGGACCTTGAAAACAGGGGATTCCGTAAACCTGGAAGCGGACATCATGGCGAAGTACGTGGAACGGCTGAGCTCAGGCGGGCGATAGGCAGTGCCGTTGCTTCGGAGCTAGCGAGAGAGAATGCTGATATCACCGATCGAAGACGCGATCGAAGATATTAAGGCCGGCCGCATGGTCCTCATCGTCGACGATGAGGACCGGGAGAACGAAGGCGACCTGGCCATGGCCGCCGAGATGGTGACCCCCGAGGCCATAAACTTCATGGCGGCCGAGGGCCGCGGCCTCATCTGCGTGCCGATGACGGGCCAGCAACTGGACCATCTCCGCCTGCCGATGATGGTGCAGGACAACACGGCCAGACTGGCCACGGCCTTCACGGTCTCGGTGGACGCCCTCAAGGGCGCCACGACCGGCATCTCGGCCTCCGACCGAGCGGTCACGGTGAAGGCGCTCCTGGACCCCAACACACGCCCCGAGGACCTGGCACGGCCCGGCCATATCTTCCCTCTCCGTTACACGGAAGGTGGGGTTCTCGTCAGAGCGGGACAGACGGAAGCCGTCGTGGACCTGGCGCGACTGGCCGGACTGTACCCGGCAGGGGTCATATGCGAGGTCATGGCGGAGGACGGGACCATGGCCCGGATGCCTTGGCTAGAGAAGTTTTCGGCGCGGCATGGCATCAAGCTCGTCACCGTTGCGGACATCATCACCTACCGTCGCGAGCACGAGAGGCTTGTAGAGCGTGTGGCCGAGGCGCGTATTCCCACCGAGCACGGCGAGTTCACCGCCGTGTCCTATCGGAGCAAGGTGGACAAGGACGAGCATCTGGCCTTCGTTAAGGGGCATATAACTCCCGATAAACCCACCCTGGTGAGGATGCACAGCGAGTGTCTCACAGGGGACGTCTTCGGCAGCACCCGCTGCGATTGCGGCGCCCAGATCGATATGGCGCTGGCGGCCATCGGACGGGAAGAGAGGGGCGTGTTCGTGTACATGCGGCAGGAGGGGCGCGGCATCGGGATACATAACAAGCTCAAGGCCTACGCCCTCCAGGACAACGGCCTCGATACGGTGGAAGCCAACATAAAGCTTGGGTTCGCGCCGGACCTCCGCCACTACGGCGTGGGCGCCCAGATCCTGTCGGACCTGGGTGTAGGCAAGCTAAGACTGCTGACCAACAACCCCAAGAAGGTAGTGGGTCTGGAGAGCTTCGGGCTGGAGCTTGTCGAGGTGGTGCCCATCGTGGCGCCGGTCAACGAGGATAACCGAAAGTACCTGATCACCAAGCTCGAGCGGATGGGCCACAGTCTCGACCCGGACATGTGATGGGCGTTGAGGCGCGTCTGCACGGCGAGTTTCACGCTGTCACCCCGAGCCCTTCGGCCATGCTCAGGATGAACTCCGCGACGAAGAATCCGGAGTGGGGCCGTGTCAGATTCCAGGCGCGTGAGAACTCTACGCCACCCCGAACTCTTCACTCCGTTCAGAACGACGTCTGCCGAGCCGGGGAGGCCGTGTCGCAGCTCCAAAGTCGATTTGCCAACCCCAGCGAGCCATCATAGGGGAAAGAATGGGAAGGGGGTCTCGCGTATCTCAAGCGTACTCGACGATCTCGCCGAAGAGGTCTTTCAG
>JADFHV010000211.1:876-4465 GCA_022566975.1 Chloroflexota bacterium | reverse complement strand
TGGCCTGGGGGTGTTGAATCTGGAGGGGGTGCAGACGAGATATGAGGACCCGGTGGAGGTGCTGGAGCGTATCATCAGCACTCCCAAGGAGGAGGTAACCGCGCTTCTGCAGGAGCTCTACACGGCTCCCATCAGCGAGCAACTGATGGGAGCACGCGTCCAGGAGATGAAGAGAAACGGCGCCAAGTGCGCCGTTTCCGTTACCCCCGCCAACACCAAGCGGCTGGCCCCGGTGGCCGCCGAGGCGGGGGCCGACATGCTGGTCGTCCAGTCCACGGTCACGACCACGCGGCACATCTCCAGGAGCGTTCGAGGGCTGAGGTTCCCGGAGCTGCTGGAGATGGTCGACGTGCCCGTGCTCGTGGGGAACTGCGTCTCCTACGACGTGGCGCTGGAGTTGATGGAGACGGGCATCCACGGAGTGCTTGTGGGGGTTGGGCCGGGAGCCGCGTGCACGACACGCGAGGTCACGGGGGTCGGTATCCCTCAGGTGACCGCGACGCTGGACTGCTCGGCTGCTAGGGACGAGTACCACAGGCGGACCGGCCGGTACGTTCCCATCATTACCGACGGCGGCATCAGGACGGGTGGAGACCTGTGCAAAGCCTTCGTCTCAGGCGCCGACGCAGTGATGCTGGGGACTCCCCTGGCCCAGGCGGAGGAGGCCCCCGGCAAGGGTAACAACTGGGGCATGGCGACACCTCACCCCGCCCTACCCAGGGGCACCCGTGTAGAGGTGGGCGTCAAAGGGACGCTGGAGCAGATCCTGTTCGGACCCACGTCGCTGACCGACGGTACGCAGAATCTGATCGGCGCGCTCAAGGTGTGCATGGGGATGGTCGGGGCCATCAATATACGCGACATGCACAACGCCGAGATGGTGGTAGCGCCGTCAATAAAGACTGAGGGCAAGCATTACCAGCTTGGGATGCGGTAGACGTTAGTCGGGCGTCGACGGAGAACCCCGGACATCGGTCCGGGGTTTCTTGTTTTCCGTGACCTTGAGGGGTTGAGAGCCGCCCCCAGGTCATCGTGAACTGGGTCGGAGTCTCCGATACTTTGCAAGGAGCTGGCTGGAGTCGGTATGCGGACGCCGCAGAGCGGCCATTGTCGCTTCTCGCTCTGCGAGAGAAGTGAGGGATGAAGGTGGTCTCAGGCCGCGGCGGCCCGGAGTCAGGGCTGGCGGCGCTTTCGCCAGAAACTCCACCAGCGGCGGCGTTGGCCGCTGCCGCTCCTGCTGCGGCTTCGTCGCCTGGTGCGGCCCTTCTCCTGTCCTGCCTGCTCAAGCTCCCGTTGGGCCCGCGAGAGCTGGTTGGCGAGACTCACTAGCTGGAGCC
Source organism: Chloroflexota bacterium (assembly GCA_022566975.1). Next base: position 3,128 of record JADFHV010000211.1, on the reverse strand, counting down.
GTAGCTGGCCCGCATCGTCGGGTTCGTCGCCGCCTGGGTTGCCATCCACACGAGTCCCGGATGTCGTGGAACGGGCGTCTCTTGAGACTCGGCGCTCGAGGACGCTCAACCTCTTCTCCAGGTCCTCGATCCCCGGCTGGCCCTGGCCTCCCACCCTCGTCGTGTCAGCCGGCTCCGGGGCCGGGTCGCCGGCGAGGCGCTTGAGCCTGTTCACCTCGTCTTGGAGCTCGCCCATGCGGACCATCGCCTCTCCGTACCTGCGCAAGAGGGTGCTGTAGTCCGAAGGGCTTTCGTCTCCGGGTCCCTGGGTCGGATGGGTCACGCACTTGCTCCTGTCTGGGGACTCACGCTGATCCGGGCGGCGCCCTCAAACTGGACCTCAACGACACGGGGGAGTCCGAGCAGGTCCCGGTGGAAAGATACCTGCGCTCCGGGGAGAAGCCTCGTCGCCGCGTCGCGTACTGCGTCGAGCTGCTCGGGCGAGACCTCAAGCAGGACCCGGCCGCCGGGACGGACGTAGTCGTGCGCCTGGCTGAGCAGGCGACGCATGACGTAGAGTCCGTCGGCGCCACCGTCCAGGGACGAGCGTGGCTCGCGGCGGACCTCGGGGGCCAGTCGAGGGATGTCGTCGGTCCTGATGTAGGGCGGGTTGGAGACCACCAGGTCGACGGCGGGGCACGGCAGGGCGTCGAGGAGATCGCCCTCAAACAGATGGACGCGATGCGCGACCCCGTGCCTGTGCCTGTTGACGTCGGCCATCGCAAGGGCGGACGGGCTCAGGTCTGTCGCGTAGAGCGTCGCGTTGGGGGCGTGCCGGGCGATGGCGACGGCAATCGCGCCGCTGCCGGTCCCGACGTCGGCGATTCTAGGCCGGGCCTCGGGTCCTCGCGTCGAGCAGAAGTCCAGCGCCCTATCCACCAGGAGCTCGGTCTCTTGCCGCGGTATGAGTACGCTTGAGTCCACGAAGAAGTCGAGGCCGTAGAACTCCCTGTGTCCCGTGATGTAGGCCAGGGGCTCAGAGCCAGTGCGCCTGTCGACAAGGTCGTGCAGGCGGTCTTCGGTGGACGTCGGCAGTCTCTGTTGTATGGAAGCCCAGAACCCGGCGCGGTCTAGGCCTAGGACGTGCCGGAGGAGTACCTCGGCCTCGAGACTGGCATCGGGGATGCCGGCCTCCGACAGCGTGCCGGCAGTGAGGACCAGCGACTGGGCGATCCTCACCTGATCGCCTCCTCGAGCATCTGGGCCTTCTCGCGTTCGATCAGGCCGTCGATGAACTCGTCCAGATCGCCGTCGAGTACGTCCTCGAGGTTGTGGTTGGTGAGGGCGATACGGTGGTCGGTGACCCGGTTCTGCGGGAAGTTGTAGGTCCGGACCCTTTCGGATCGGTCACCGCTGCCTACCTGTGAGCGGCGGTTGGCGCTCACCTCGTCGCGCTGGCGCTGTATCTCCCGGGCCAGCAGACGGGACCTGAGCACCGACATCGCCTTCTCCTTGTTCTTGAGCTGGGAGCGCTCGTCCTGACAGACGGCGACGATGCCGGTGGGTATGTGGGTGATGCGGACCGCCGTCGCCACCTTCTGGACGTTCTGCCCGCCGTGGCCGCTGGAGTGGAAGATGTCGATCTGGAGGTCGTCGGACTTCACCTCGACGTCCACCTCTTCGGCCTCGGGGAGAACGGCCACGGTGCTGGCCGAGGTGTGGACCCGGCCGCTGGACTCGGTGGCCGGGACGCGCTGGACACGGTGCGTGCCGCTCTCATGTTTGAGGCGGCTGTAGGCGCCCTCCCCCTTCACCTGGAACACGACCTCTCGGATGCCGCCAATGCCGGTCTCGCTGGTGTCGACCACCTCGGTCTTCCAGCCCTTGCGCTGAGAGTAGCGGGTGTACATCCTGAACAGGTCGGCCGCGAAAAGGCCGGCCTCCTCGCCACCTATTCCGGCCCGGATCTCCAGTATGACGTTCTTCTGGTCGTTGGGGTCCCGAGGGAGCAGGGCGTGGGCCAACTCTCCATCGATGGTGTCCTTTCGAGCCTCCAGCCCGTCTAGCTCCTCGTGGGCCAGCGCGGCAAGCTCCTGGTCAGACCCATCGCGAAGCATGGTGCGGACATCGTCAAGCTGCCTCAGGACCTCTCGGTAGTCCCGCGAGAGAGCTACGAGGTTCTTGATAGATGCCTGTTCCTTGACCAGGTCCTGTATGCGCGAATAGTCCGACGATAGCTCGGGGTCGGAGAGCAGCCCATCGATCTCGTCGTA
>JADFHV010000211.1:0-866 GCA_022566975.1 Chloroflexota bacterium | reverse complement strand
GACGATTGTCCCGGGCGCGGTCGCGGACCTCGTTCTGCTGGCGCACACGGACGAGAGGATGCTCGGCTACGAGTTCGGCGAGAAGCCTTTCGATCTCGTCGTAGCGCTCTTCTATCGCGGCCAGCCTTTCTAACATGGGTCAGCCGGCCTCCATGGCGCGGACCAAGGAGTCAACATCATGGGCCAGCTCTCGCTGTTCTCCCTTCTCCATGTCGCGGAGGGTGACGACTCCCCTGCTTAACTCGTCCTCACCTACTATGACGGTGTGGGTCGCCTTGATGGCGGAGGCGTATCGAAGCTGGCTTCGCAAGCTCCTGCTGCCGGGCGCCAGGACGGCGCTGATACCTCCCCTGCGCAGGCCCGAGGAGAGGGTGAGGGCGTGAGGTCTGACCCCATCACCTGCGTGGGCCACCAGTACCCTCGAGCCGCTGTCGAGGGGTACCGCGCCCTCAACGTCCCTGAGGCTGGTAATCACCCGCTCGATTCCCATGCCAAAGCCGATGCCCGGAGTGGGCTGTCCTCCGAGCTCCTCGATGAGGCCATCGTACCTGCCGCCGCCCACGATGGTGCTCTGCCTGCCCTCGCTGGGGGGCGATATCTCGAACACGGTCCGGGTGTAGTAGTCGAACCCACGCACCAGACGGTGGTCTATGTGATAGGGAAGGTCCAGGGCGGTGAGGTACGACAGCAGGCCGTCCCAGTGGGACTGGCACTGGTCGCAGAGGTGGTCGGCGCTGTGCGGTGCCTCGTCGATGACAGGCTGGCAGGTGTCCTGCTTGCAATCGAGGAGGCGAAGCGGGTTCCGGTCCAACCTGCGCGCGCAGTCAGGACAGAGCCGCCCCGTGTGGCCACGATAGTAGTGTTGG
>JADFHV010000210.1 GCA_022566975.1 Chloroflexota bacterium | reverse complement strand
GTACGAGGATGCCGGCAACGCAGCGGCGGTCGAGGACATCAAAGGGTACCTGGGGCAATAGGGACCCTAGCCCCCCGTCCGCCCGGTCACGACCTTGTACAGGTGCATCAGCCCCTGATGGCGACGGGCTCCGGTGATCTGCACGCTGGCGCCGCTCGACGATAGCAGCCGCCTCATCTCACGGGTGACCTCGTTATCCGCCGGCCTCGGGAACGCCCGGTACAGGTCGAGGCAGAGGCCGGCCAGCGCCGCGTCTCGCCGTATGCCCGCAAGGGCGTGCATGAGCGGCAGCACCACGTTGACCGCGAGGTCGCATGCCCTGTCCCGGCCGACGAAGGGCCGGACGGCCAGGGCCTGGACCAAAAGACGGGCCTTCCCTCCCCGCAGCTCCCTCTCAAGCCCACGCGCGAGTCCAGACTCCACGTAGCGGTCCACCAGGTGGGCCGCGCCAATGACGCGTCTGGCCGGGTGATTGGCGGGCCTCACTCGAAACATGTTCCACCTGCCGGCCGCCATTGCCCCTGTCCTGGGCAGGTGCCTCAGCAGCCCCCTCAGTCGCAGCGCCTCCTCGGGCGGCTCCGCCCAGGCCAGGAGGCCGGCGCCTCGGAGGAGCATCGCCGTGATAGCCATCAGCCGGGTGGACGCCGGCTCTCCGCGAAGGTCCAACAAAAGGGCCGCGGGCACCCTTTCGGCCAGCTCCCTGAAGGGCCTGCGGTTGGAGGCGTAGCCCAGGGCCTCCATGAGAGAGCGGTACAGCACCTGGTCGGCGTCGTCTCTCCCGAGCTCCGCGGCGAAGGCCGCGCTCCTGGCCACGAACCGGTCCTCTCCGGCCCGGTCCAGGACATCGCCCATACCCAGGTCGTCGGCGGTGTCCAGACCGGCCAGGGTACCGGGCAGCCGAGCATCTGCGGATGGAGATACCGCGGCGATCGCGGCCACCGGCGTCTCGGTCCCCGACTCCTGTTTCGAGGTGGCCCGACCTTTGGGCCACAGGACCACGTGCAGTATTACGCCGTTGTAGTTGGGGTCTAGATGGTGCCGGTGGCTGTACCAGTCCGGCGCGCTGACGTGCAGCTCCACGTCTCCCACGATCTGCCGGCCGGCCCCCGTGGTCAGGACGGCGTCGACGAAGTCCGGGCCGGCCCGGGGGTTCGGCCGACCGGGGTATACGACCCTGAGCCGTCTGCCGTCCTCCGTGACCAGCCCGTCGGAGAGAGCGTGGGCCTTGCTCCAGAGGTCGGCCACCGCACGCTCGGACTGGCGCGCCGCCGGGCGCGAGTCCGATGGACTCTGGGACGGTGGTTGGTCTGCCATATCGGGGCCATCATACCGCGATGCAGGCCGGTGTGCCAGCTACGCCGTTAGGAGTCCCAAGGCCGGGACACGCCGAGTGGTATAATCCCCCGCGACCTGGCCAAAGGGCCGTGAGGGCCATCTGCGTGGAGGGACATTCGAGTGAGTGAGAAGCAGGGCGAGGCCTCTCGGGCCGCGGTGTGGTTCGTGCACTCGACCTCCGGAGAGCCGATGGGACAGGTCTACAGGGCCGGCGAAGAGGCCGTCCCCGATGTCGGCGCTCGGGTCTCCAACGGCGGCGCGTGGAGCGATGGGGAGGTGGTGAGCTGGACCGAGCTCCGGTCTGCGTGCGAGATGAGGCGGTTCAGGGTAGTGATCCGCGTGCTGGGCACCTAGGGCTCCCTAGCGCGCCGTCCATCCGGCGTCGATGGTCAGGGCCGCGCCCGTGATGGACCTGGCGTCCTCGGACGCCAGGAAGCAGGCCAGAGCGGCCACCTCCTCGGGCTCGACCAGCCGTTTGATGGCCGCCGATGCGACCATCACCTGCTCCACGACGTCGTCCTCGCTGATCCCGAGAATGCGGGCCTGCTCACCGATCTGGGCCTCCACCAGGGGCGTCCGCGTGAAGGTCGGGCAGATGGCGTTGACGGTGACACCGTCCGTCCCGGCCTCGAGGGCCACGGTCTTGGTGAAGCCGACGAGGCCGTGCTTTGCCGAGACGTAGGCGGACTTGTATGGGCTGGCCACCAGGCCGTGGATGGACGACATGTTGATTATGCGGCCCCACTTCCGCTGCTTCATCCCGGGGATCAGGTGCTTGGTTAGCTGGAACGGTGCGACAAGCAGCACCTGCACGAGCTGGGCCCAGGTCTCCTCCGGAAAGTCCTCCACCGCCGACATATGCTGGAAGCCGGCGTTGTTCACCAGGATGTCGACCCGGCCCTCCGCCTCCAATGCCCGGCGAGCGAGACCGCGGGTCTGGGCCATGTCCGACAGGTCTGCCTGGAGGAAGGCGCCTCCGATCTCCTCGGCCACCTCCAGGCCCGTCTCGCGGATGTCGTGGACGAGCACGCGCGCGCCCCGCCTGGAGAAGGCTTCCGCGATGGCGCGTCCGATGCCACTGGCCGCGCCCGTCACCAGGGCGACCTTGTCGTCGAGAGGATGCGTTGCGCTCATCGTCTCCCCCTGTTCTTGAGTCCTCTCGCAGACGGTCTCCACGTACCGTAGCGTTACGGTCGTCGACTGATTAGCCTGTTGTCACCTGAGCGGAGCGAAGGGTCTAGGAAGGACTGCAAGGAAGGACACGTAGGGGCGCACGGCCGTGCGCCCCTACACGACGCGCCCTAGCCCTATGCCTTCGTCCTGTTGGACCCGTAGTTCGTAGGAATGAAACTCTGCCCACGTGGCGATGCCGATTATTTGTTTAACACCATCAGGCCCGGGTTAGGGACAGACCGGCGACCGGCCTTGCCGTACTAGACCTGCCCGCTGACCCTCACGGGGCCGGTGAAGAGCTCCTGCGGCATAAAACTCTCTCGGGCCGTGGAGTGGACGTGGTCGATGCCATCGGCGGCCACCATGCCCATGGCGGTGTAGTGCCTGCTCTCGCCGCTGACGCCGCTCTTGTTTCCGCCGCCGTGCCCCCGCAGCCACTGCGCGTCTATGACCTGCTCCCCCATCCAATTGCCCTGTGTCGCGAGCAGATGTCCGAAGCGGGCCCAGTCCGAGGCGCTGATCTCGACCCACCCGGGTCCGCTGCGGACCGGGTGTCCGTCGATCTCGTATGGAGGGTCCAGGTAGGTATACGAGTCAGGGATGGTCGGGTAGAAGTGTTTCTGGTCCCTGACCTCTTCGCCGGTGTACCATCGCCACCCCTCGGCGGGGATGCCTATCTTGCTAAAGAGTCTCTCATCGATCACGTCCTTGAGGTCCCGGCCCCACAGGGCGGTTAGGGCCTGGCCGAGCCGCCAGAAGCCGGCGCTGCTGTACAGGCCGACGCTTCCCGGCTCGGCGTGAGAGTAGAGGTCGTAGAAGGGGTCCCCTGTCCAGGTGGCCCACTCCGGCACGCCAGGGGCTGCGTCGGCGTCCTCCAGCCCTGTGCGGCGCTCCTGCCAGCGTACGCCAAGCTCGATGGGGAAGCCGCCGTAGTGTACCCTGCCCCACCTGAAGCCGATCATGTGCCGCCAGGTGAGGGCCTGGTGGTGGCCCTGGTCCAGGTACTTGTGTGGATGGGAGAGCTGGCCCTCGCCCGTCCAGGTCGCGCTGATTAGCCCGTCGGGATCGACGAGCCCGTCCTCTATGGCAAAGGCCAGGAGCACCCACGCCAGGGCCTTGCCCGTGGAGGCGGTCTGGAACTTGTAGTGCATGTCCCCCCAGGTGTGGACCAGGTAGCCGCCACGGGTGATGACGGCCCCGAACTTTCGGTCGTTATGGTCCTCTCCTCCGAATGCCGCGCCCTTGACGTCGAGGCCTGCCAGCCACCGGCTGAACCCCACCGCGTCAAGTCCGGCCTCCTCGGGCGTGATCGTAGCCCACTCCTCCTGGGGAAACGTGACCCAATCGGGGACCGCCTTCGTCTTCATGAAAGAACTCCAGGGGCAGACTCGTCTGGGGCCACGTATGTTACACCAATGAGGCGCCGTGTCGACATCGGTGACGGGCCGGTCGCCGGAGGCCTTGGTATACGGCCTTGGGTTACACGCTCTGGGTTATCATTGGGTGGGTACGTCTTCAGCGCGACCATCGGCCGGGAGCCATCGGTGGTCTGGCGCCGGTGTCAACGATCTCGGAGCAAAAAGGAGGTAGCGTCTTGACGAGCGGACTCGGTAAGGACGAGATGGCCCGGCTCGAGGAGTTCCTGGGTCCCTCGAGGATCGCCGTGGTCGCGACGATAGGCCGGAACGGCGTCCCACATGTTACCCCCAACTGGTACCGTTTCGCCGACGGCCGGCTGACGATGTCCACCAGGAAGGAGACGGTCAAGTCTCGCAACCTGTCTCGGGACGGCCGGATCACGGTGTGCATCTGCTCGGAGCCTCTGGCCGAGAGCTACGCGACGATCTGGGGTCGCGCCGAGATCAGCGACGGCGAGTCCATCTGGCCGGAGACCCAGGCCATCGTGGAGCGGTACGTGCCGCCGGAAGGCGTAGATGCCCGCATGCGTATACTGCGCACCCAGAACCG
>JADFHV010000209.1 GCA_022566975.1 Chloroflexota bacterium | reverse complement strand
GCTGGCCGACAAGGTACTCCTGTCCCACCTGGACGACACGTCTGCCGAAGGTCTGGAACCCGGCAGCAGCTACCTGATGCTGAGGCCCGACCGGGTAGCGCTCCAGGACGTCCTGGGCCAGACGGTGATGCTTCAGTTCATGCAGACGAAGATGACGCGGGCGGCGGTCCCGACGACGGTGCACTGCGACCACCTGATCCAGGCGCGAGTCGAGGGCGGACCCGACCTCCTGGCCTCACTGCAGGAGAACGAGGAGGTCTTCGACTTCCTGAGTTCGGCGGCCGCCAAGTTCGGCGTCGGCTTCTGGGGCCCCGGCTCGGGGATAATCCACCAGGTCGTGCTGGAGCAGTACGCCTTCCCCGGGGCGCTGATCATCGGCACCGACTCGCATACCCCCAACGCCGGCGGGCTCGGGGCATGCGCCGTGGGCGTGGGCGGGGCCGACGCGGTGGAGGTGATGGCCGGGCTGCCGTGGGAGGTCCTGTACCCGCGGCACATCGGCGTCCACCTGACCGGAGAGATGAGCGGATGGACCGCCGCCAAGGACGTCATCCTGTTCCTGGCGGGCGAGCTGACCGTCTCGGGCGGCACCAACGCCATCATCGAGTACTTCGGGCCGGGCGCCCGTTCCATAAGCTGCACCGGCAAGGCGACCATCACCAACATGGGTGCGGAGCTGGGCGCCACCACCTCCATTTTTGCCTATGACGATCGAATGGAGACGTACCTGAGAGCCACCCGGCGGGGGCCGCTGGCCGACTTGGCCAACGACCGTCGCAGCCTGCTGGCGCCCGACGACGAGACAGTGGCCAACCCTCAGGACTACTTCGACCGGGTCGTGGAGATAGACCTATCCGGGCTGGAGCCTCACGTGGTCGGCCCCCATTCGCCCGACCGCGCGAGGCCGATATCGGCCCTCGCCGCCGAGGTCGCCGATGCCTCCAACGGCTTCATAGACGAGATAGACACCTCGCTGATAGGGAGCTGCACCAACTCGTCCTACGAGGACATGGGCCGCGCCGCCGATGTCGCCAGACAGGGCCGGGCCCACGGGATCAAGGCCGCGACTCCGCTGATGGTCACCCCGGGCTCAGAGCAGGTCAGAGCCACCATCGAGAGGGACGGCCAGATGGACTCTCTGAAGGACGTTAACGGCGTCGTGCTGGCCAACGCCTGTGGTCCATGCATCGGACAGTGGAAACGCGAGACGCTGCTTGAGGGTGTGCCGAATACCATAGTCACGTCTTACAACCGCAACTTCCCTCGGCGAAACGACGGGCGCTCGGAGACGATGAACTTCATCGCCAGCCCCGAGATCGTGGTGGCCTTCTCCCTCGCGGGGAGGCTCTCTTTTAACCCGCTTACCGACACCCTCACCGACAGCGCCGGCCGCCCCTTCAGACTGGAGCCGCCCGGCGAGGTGCCGGAGGTGCCGGCCGATGGGTTCGACGCGGGCGACTCGTCGTTCGTGGCCCCTCCCGAAGACGGCAGCGGCATCGAGATACGCGTGGACCCCGACAGCGAGCGGATCCAGCTGCTGGAGCCTTTCCCCGGATGGGACGGAAACGACTACGTAGAGGTCCCGGTGCTGATGAAGGTCAAGGGCAAGTGCACCACCGACCACATCTCACCGGCGGGCCCGTGGCTCAGGTACCGGGGCCACCTGGACAGGTTCAGCGACAACATGTTCATGGGCGCCATCAACGCCTATACGGACGAGGCGGGCAAGGGACTCGACGTCCTGACCGGGCAGCGCGGCCGGGCCATCTCAAGGATCGCCCGACACTACAAGTCTGAGGGCCTGCGGTGGGTGGTGGTCGGGGACGACAACTACGGAGAAGGCAGCAGCCGCGAGCATGCCGCCCTGTCGCCTCGGCTGCTGGGATGTGCCGCCGTCATCGCCCGCAGCTTCGCGCGCATTCACGAGACCAACCTGAAGAAGCAGGGCCTGCTCGCGCTGACGTTCGCCGATGCCGCGGACTACGACCGTGTCCGCGAGGACGACCGTGTAAGCCTGGTTGGACTGGACGGGCTGGCCCCCGGCAAGCCCGTGAGCTGCATACTCCACCACCCGGATGGCACGACGGAGACGCTGAGCCTCAACCACTCCTTTGGGGAGTCCCAGCTGGCCTGGTTCAGGGCCGGCTCGGCGCTGAACCTCTTCCACGAGGACAACGGGCGGTAGCGGGACAGCGTTCAGCTATCAGGGGCCAGCTTTCAGCTCAGACCCCTCCCCGTGTCATGCCGAGGAGCCCCAGGCGACGAAGAGTCTAAATAGGGCGGTTCAGGAACCGGCCCTACGATGGACCAGACCCGATACTCCTCTCTTCGCTCCGCGTGACATGCCCGCAGCCCCCTCATATGTCATTCCGAGTCCCGACACGTCGGGACGACGAGGAACCTGGGGCGGGGCCCCCTAGCCTCGACGACATAAAACCCCGGTCTTCAAGTCCGGGGTTTTATGTGCAATCTGACCTATCCGCCACTCGAAGCGGCGGGTTGGCCCATGGGAAGCAGGACGGGTGGGGATCTAGTCGGAGCCGGTGCCTACCCAACCCCCCTGAGAGACGTCTATCATCACGTCGTCGGGGCCATTATACTTCAGCTCCACGTTGCGTCCCCCATGGCCCTCGCCCATTCCTGAGTGCAACGCGGTGTTGACGTCGTCCATTGGCAAGGAGTCGGCCGCGCGCATCTTGACGTCTGTAGCCTCAGCGTCCTCCACCTCGAAGCCGATATGGTGGATGCCGCTGTACTGGGTGCCCGCGCGCCCAGCCACCGTCTCGTTCTTGAAGCGCAGGATAGCCAGGTTCACGTTGCCGTCGCTGAGGTAGTACCCCTCGGCGTTCTCGCCATCAACCCTGCCGACCTCCTGCAGCCCGAAGACGTCCCTGTAGAACTTGGCGGTCTTTTCCGGGTCCTGAGTCGCTATCGCGATATGCTTGATCTTCGCCATCTCGCTCCTTGATGATTCACCCGGCGCTGAAATCTCCTTGCTAAACACTGGACTGACCGGGGCCGGGGTAAACGGTCTTGCCAGATATTAATCCGCGGCGGGAGGCCGTGTCAAACGCCTTCAGCCGTCAGCTCATCTCACCCGTCAGGCTGGCCGCATAGGCCCGGAACCGCTCCTGAAGCACGCCGTTTTCGGGCTTCGACAGCTCAGGGTCCGAGTCCAGTATCCTCATCGCCTCTCTTCGGGCTAGGGCCAGGATGTCCTGGTCAGTGATGCGGGCGATGCGCAGGTTGGGAAGTCCGCTCTGCCGGGTGCCCATGTAGTCCCCGGGTCCCCTGATACGGAGGTCCTCCTCGGCCAGCTTGAACCCGTCCTGGATCCGCTCGACGATCCTCAGACGCTCGCGGGCCTCCTCTCCCGGCGAGTCGGAGAGCAGCAGGCAGTAGCTCTGATGCACGCCACGCCCTACGCGGCCTCGAAACTGGTGGAGCTGCGCCAGCCCAAAGCGATCGGCGCTGTCGATGAGCATAACGGTGGCATTGGGCACGTCTATACCCACCTCGACGACGGGTGTCGACACCAGTACGTCCAGCTCTCCCCCCTTGAACAGGTCCATCACCTGCGCCTTCTCCCGCAGGGCCATACGCCCGTGAAGGAGCCCGAGTCTAAGGTCTGGGAAGATCTGGGAGGACAGTCGCTCGTGCTCTTTAACCGCCGCCCTCGACTGGACCGCCTCCGACTCCTCAACCAGCGGGCAGATGATAAAGGCCTGTCTCCCGGTCCCGACCTCTTTTCTCACGAACTCGTATGCCGCCGCTCTTCGAGGCGACTCGACCCATCTCGTGCGGATGGGCTGCCTGCCGGGGGGTAGCTCTTCGATAGCGGAGATATCCATGTCGCCATAGAGGGTCAGGGCCAGGGAGCGCGGGATGGGCGTCGCGGACATCGCCAGCAGGTGAGGCCGATCCCCCTTCTCGCGGAGCGAGCCACGCTGCATGACCCCGAACCGGTGTTGCTCGTCCACGACTACCAGGGCCAGCCGGGGCATCTCCACACCGGCCTGGATGAGAGCGTGCGTGCCGATGACGATGTCCACCCTTCCGTCGGCGATTCGCTGGTGCAGCTCGTCCTTCGCCCGCTTCGTGAGACTACCCAGTAGCAGACCCATGACGACAGGTTTGTCACGAGATGGGACGCTAATCTCGACTACATTTTCCCCCTGTGGGGCATCCGACCCGCCCGAAAGCAGGTTGGAGACGTTGATGAAGTGCTGCCCCGCGAGGAGCTCCGTGGGGACCATCAAGGCTCCCTGGTAGCCGGCGAGGACCACTGCCAGCAGGGCCGCGGCGGCCACCACCGTCTTACCACTTCCCACGTCGCCCTGGAGCAGGCGTCCCATCGGGCTGTCTCGGCTCAAGTCGCCCAGGATCTCATCCAGGGCGCCCTCCTGGGCCCCGGTCAGGACAAAGGGCAATGATGCCAGGAAGGTCCCCATAGACGCCCTGTTAGCCGAGATCGGCGTGCCCCTG
>JADFHV010000208.1 GCA_022566975.1 Chloroflexota bacterium | reverse complement strand
CGAGGGCCTCGACCGCAGCCCTGACCAGGTGGCCCCGTCCCAGGGTGCTGAAGGTCAGCGGCACCGGGAACAGGAAGCCGCCCGTGCTCATTCCGGGGCTGGCCATGTTCATTCTGGACGGGCCCAGGACCGCCATCGTGCCATCCGATCCCAGGGGAGCGTTGGCAGCCAGCTTGTCCATCCCGTCAAACACGCCGTCGGCGTCACCGAATAGGGTTTCGGCCAGCCAGCGGTAGGAGTTCCCAACGTCACCCGCGCTGCTCTCCAGGACCCATTTGCCTGCCTCCAGGAAGCACCCTGTCCAGGTCCCTGCCTCGGGTGAAAAGAGCGGTTCGCCTGTGACCATCTGCACGGGGGCGCTCCAGCCGGCGACGATGCCGACCTGGTGCGGCTCCGCGACGCCCATGCCCAGCAGGCCGCACTGGGTGTCGGCTCCGGCGGCCGCGACCGGCGTTCCAGGTGCCAGTCCGGTCCTGTCCGCGCGGTCGGCCCTCACCGTGCCGACGAATGTGCCTGACTGGACCAGAGGCGCCTGGTCCAGCGACACGCCGATGCTGTCCAGCAGGGGGAAACACCAGTCCCGGGAGCGTATGTCCAGCAGGCCGGCTTCTGCCGCCAGCGTGACTTCACTGGCGGCGGTCCCGGTCAGCCTCCATACGAGCCAGTCCGCCAGGGGCAGGACGCGCGATATTCTACCATAGGCCTCCGGGCGGTGTTCTCGGAACCAGCGCAGCTTGGCCGGCGCGAAGAAGAACGAGGGCAGGTGGCCGGTAGTCTCGTAGACCCGGGCGCGCATCTCGTCGTCGATGGCGGCGCCCTCGAAGACTGCCCGCAGGTCGAGATTCGGCCCGGCGTATAGCTCCGAGCCATCCTGGTCGAGAAAAACGACTCCCTGCCTCTGGCTGGTGACGGAGACGGCTGCCACGTCTCCCTCGGCCCCGGCCTCCTCGATGCTGTCTGTCATCAGGCGGCACGCCGTCGCCCATAGGGCCTGCGGGTCGAACGCCCGGGCAAACTCGGGTACATCTCGCTCGGGCAGGTAGCTCCACCCGGCGGCGCGGCGGCCCACGATTTGCCGGCGCTCGTCGAAGACCAGGCTTCGCATCCCGCTGGACCCGGCGTCCAGGACGAGTATGTGGCCGCTACCGGCCACGGTGCCAGGCCTCGGTGTTCACCAGGTGCTCGGGGCGCTGACCGTCGAGGAAGCGCAGGATGTCGTCCGTCATCATGCTGGAGTGGCGCTCTACGGTCTCCTCCGTCGCGCCGCCCAGGTGGGGAGTCAACACGACGTTGTCCAGGGACAGCAGGGGGTTGTCGGGCGCTATGGGGTGCGTCTCGAAGACATCCAAAGCAGCTCCGGCGATGCGCTTCTCCGTGAGGGCGGAGACCAGTGCCCGTTGATCGATGAGAGCCGCATCGGAGGTATTGACGACGAACGCAGTGGGCTTGAGCATGGATAGCGCCCGAGTGTCGAGGAGCCCCTCCGTCTCGGCCGTCAGGGGAGCGTGGAGGCTGATGAAGTCGGACTCCGCCATCAGACTGTCCAGAGACGTCAGGACCGCCTCCGAGGCGCTGGTTATGTAGGGATCATGTGCCACGACTTCCATCCCCAGGGCCGAGCCCATTTGCGCAAGCCTTCGCCCGACGGCGCCCAGCCCGATGACGCCCAGTGTCCTTCCCGCCAGCTCGACGCCGCGCATGGAGATATAGGGCTCTGCCGGGTTCTTCCAATGTCCTTCCGTGACGTATATGTGCGCGGCCGCAGTCCCTCTGGCCAGGGCCAGCATAAGGCCCAGCGCGTGCTCGGCGACGGCCTGGGCGTTCCGTGCCGGAGTGTTTGCGACCAGCACGCCGTGTCGCGTAGCCGCGTCGATGTCGACGTGATTTGTGGCGTTGCGGCAGACGCCTACGAACCTGAGACGGGGGGCCTGTCTGAAGACGTCCTCGAAGACGAAGTCGGACTCCACTACGAGGATGGCCACGTCCTGACTGTCAAGCCGGGCGGCCAGCTCGTCTGGATCGGTGAGACGGCGCGTCTCCAGCCAGCTCTCGTAATCGACGTGCAGTCGTTCCCGGAGCCTTTCGAGCTGTTCGTCGCTGAAGGGGGCCAGTATCAGCGCGCGTGAGGTCATTGGCGGGACGCCAGGGCCCGGGCGGCGAAGACCCCACTGCGGACGGCCCCCTCCATGGTGGAGGGCCAGCCCGTATCCGTGAAGTCACCCGCGAGGAACAGGTTGGGTATGGGCGTGACCTGGGATGGGCGGTGGGCCGAGGCGCCTGGGACTGAGCGGAACGTCGCCTGGGGCTGTTTGACCACCAGGAACCTCTCGATCTCCGCCTGGGCGGCCCTGGGGAAGAGTCTCGCCATTTCGGCAGCGAAGAGCTCTCGTAGCTCTTCCTTGGGCCGGTCGACGATGTCCCAGGCGCCGCTTACCGATATGCAGACGTACTGCCCGTTGGTTGAGTCGGCGCCCTGAATACGGGTCCGGTTGAACACCCACTGGACCGGGCTTTCGAGGAACGCGACGAACTCCTGGTCCATTATCGGCCGGTCGTACCAGATGTGGACTCCGACGATGGGCGATGAGCTGAGCCCGGCGATCCCTGCGAAGAACGGGTCGTCCGCCAGGTCGTCAGGCAGGATGCGCGCGATCTCGCCGTAGGGCAGAGCGCTGACGTAGAAGTCGCCCTCGACGAGCTGTCCGTCGGACAGCTCGACGCCCGAGACGAGCCCATCGGTCATCACCAGGGACCTGACCGCCCTGCCGAGGACCAGCTTTCCGTCGCGCTCCTCGATGAACCGCCGGGCGGGCTCGCCCGTAAGGGATGTTAGGCCGATGCGCGCCATGCCGATGGCCGAGTCGGGCGGCTTCCCAAGAAGGCCCACCTGGAGCACCATCAACGCCATATCAGCACTGACATGCCGAACGTCGTCGTTCAATGCAGGCAGGATAATCAGGTTCCAGAGGTTGGCAATGGCCCGCTCGCTCTGGTGGTGCCTCTTGAGCCAGTCGTAGAAGGTCTCCTGGTCGAGGGCTTCGGCGTCCTTGGCGCGGTCGGTCAGCTTGGCCCTGATGAGGCAGTACACAGTCAACAGCTTGTCTTTCGGGCCAATGTGGGGATACCGGATGAACGATGGCATCAGGTGCAGTGGGCCCAGGAGGGGGGTGCTGGAGAGGACGCCCTTCTTGCCGTTTAGGAAGACATCGGTCCTGAGGCTCTTTTGAAGAAACGCCTGGTCTTCGGACCCAAGCGCCCTCAGGAGGTCTCGATAGTAGGTGCAGCACCCGAGAAAGACGTGCTGGCCGTTGTCGACCTCCCCCTCGGCCTGCGGGTCGTAAAACGAGTAGGCCCTTCCCCCGAGAAACGGCCGTTTTTCGACCAGCGTCACGTCGTAACCCAGCTCGAGGGCCGAGCGAGCCGTCGCGAGCCCTGCCAGGCCGCCCCCCAGGACGACTACCTTCTTGGAAGGGGGATCGCTGGAATCAGGCTGCCGGCCCATAGCTTTGCCGTGATGAGCAGCTTTTCGGCCGTGCTCAGGCCCATGCGTTTTTCGAAGACCTCGAAACCCGAGGCCTCAATGCGGTTGAGGATGGTGCCATAGACTCCGACGAGGGCGGCAGGACAGGCCCTGGAACCGGGCGACAGCAGCGGCATCAACCTCTTGCCGCTTTCGAAGTACCGGCGGGCCCGGGCGGCCTGAAAGCCCATCAGCTCTCTGAACGCCTCGGTCACGGAGCCCTCGAGAAGCTCCCGCTCAGAGTATCCAAAGGAGGCGATCTCGTCCAGGGGGATGTATATGCGTCCGCGTTGGGCGTCCTCCTTGACGTCTCGCATGATGTTGGTGAGCTGCATGGCCAGCCCGAGGTCTACCGCGTGTTGGCGGGCGGCGGGGTGCGTGTACTGGAACACCTCGATGCAGATGAGACCGACGACCGACGCGACGCCGAAGCAGTAGTCGCGGAGCTCGTCAAAGTTGCTGTAGCGGTCTCGCGTGAGGTCCATCTCTACGCCCGCTATCACCTCTTCGAAATAGCGGGCGGGAATTCCAAAGGCCCTGGCGGCGTCGGAGAGAGCGGCAAAGACCGGGTCCTCTGTTTCATCGCTATCCAGCGAACGGGCCAGTAGTGTCCGGGTCTCTTCGAGGAGCCGGCGCTTTTCGTCGAGGGGCCTGGGTCCGTCGGCGATGTCGTCACAGTACCGGCAGAAGGCATAGGCCGCGTAGATCGCGTCACGTTTTCGGGAGGGCAGGATGCGGAAGGCGTAATAGAAGTTCTTGGCGTGCGCTTTAGCGATACGCTGACAGTGACGGTATGCGAGGTCGAGTTCGGTTGCCATGGGAGCCCTGCGGGCGGCGGATTTTCGCGCCGAGGCTAAACCCTCCGCAGCAGGCCCAGCTTGAGCATGGTCCGGAGCATCAGGCGGACCTTGGCAGCCTTGGAGACCTCGGGCCTGCTGGTGAGCACATCGTAGTCCTGGCGTTCGATGGCGTCGAGGACTT
>JADFHV010000207.1 GCA_022566975.1 Chloroflexota bacterium | reverse complement strand
GAGGCGGTACCAGTCTCGACGGAGGCGCCGGTTGCTCCCGCTGCAGCCCCGCCCCCGTCCCCACCCCAGGTACCGGTCCCGGCACCGGCCGAGGGCAGGGTGCCCCTGTCCAGGATGCGACAGCAGATCGCACGGGTCACGGTCAAGAGCAAACAGGAGAAGCCTCACTTCTACGTCTCGTCGGAGATAGACATGACGAGAGCGATGGAGCTGCGGGTGCAGATCAACGAGGCCCTCGAGACGCAGGGAATCCGTGTGTCGGTCAACGACCTGATCATAAAGGCGTGCGTCGAGGCGCTGAAGGCATACCCGAAGTTCAACGCCTTCTTCGACGAAGACGGCATGCAGATGAACGACGGAATCCACATAGGGATCGCCATCGCTCAGGAAGAGGGCCTGATCGTGCCCGCCATCATGGACTGCGAGGACAAGTCTCTGGCTGAGATCGCGGTGGCGAGCAAGGACCTCGTGGAGCGGTCCAACAGCGGTACGCTGCACCCGCGGGAGTACACCGGCGGTACCTTCGCCATCAGCAATCTGGGGATGTTCGAGGTGACGAGCTTCCTGGCGATCATCCAGCCTCCCCAGACGGCGGTGCTCGCCGTGGGCACGGTGGCCAAGAGGCCAGTAGTACGGAACGACCAGGTAGTCGTCGCCCAGACGATGATGGCCACGCTGTCGGCCGACCACCGCATCGTCGACGGTGCCGAAGGCGCCCAGTTCCTCGTGGAGGTCAAGCGACTGCTGGAGAACCCCGTCGGCTTTTTCCTGTAGGGCAGCCAGTGGAGTCAGGTTGAGGTATAACGAGTGAATCCTCTTCTGGGACGGATCTCTGTGGACCCTAACGTGTGCTTTGGTAAGCCGTGCATCCGTGGCACGCGAATCTGGGTGTCTCTGCTGCTTGATTTCCTGGCTGATGGCACGAGCGTTGAAGGGGTGTTGTCTGAATATCCCCAGCTGAACGAAAAGGATATACGGGCCGCTATAGCCTACGGGGCCGAGATGTCCAGAGAGCGGTACGTGGAAATCGAATCAGAGGGGCCGAGCTGAGGTTCAAACTCGACGAGAATCTGGGAACGAGGACGCAGCGGGTCTTTCGGGCGCGTGGACACGACGTTGGAACGGTCCGCGAGCAAGGCTTAGGGGGTAGTTCGGATGCTGATCTTTATAGTGTCTGCCGCTCCGAGGGGCTATGTCTCGTCACGCTCGACCTAGACTTTAGTGACGTAAGTCGATTCCCACCAGGCGAGAATGGGACAGTTGTGATCCGGCCTCCGGGAAACGCGAGTCTGATGCTGCTCAACCAGTTAGTCGAGGAGTTTCTTAAAACGCTGGCGCACATGTCCCCGGAAGGCGCCCTATGGATAGTAGAGGCGGGCCGCGTTCGCGTCCACGAACCGCAGATGGACGAATAGACGAGATGAGCTTCATGACCGGGCCGAAGGTCTATCTGGTGACGCGGCCGTCGGTGGACTGGGAGCAGGTGGCGGCGTTCCTGAATGATGAGGGCGTCCCCGGTATCCCGGACAGCATCCGGGCCGGCGACGACGAGTCGGCCGCGATCATCGAGATCTCGGCGCGGCTCTGCTACATGAGCTTCGGCAAGGGGAGGCGGGACATCACCGCCTTCATCAACAACCTGCTGTCGTCCAAGGACGGCAGCGTGTTCGAGCATGTCAACTACGGCTTCGTCTTCACGGGCGTCTCCAGGAGCCTGACCCACGAGCTGGTCCGGCATCGCGCCGGGTTCGCCTACAGCCAGCGGTCCCAGCGCTATGTAGACGAGACGGACGGGCGGTTCGTGGTCCCGCCGGCTCTGGTACGCGAGCTGGGCGATTCAGAGGAGGCGGTCTCTATCCTCAAGAAGGCGCTGGAGAGCGCGTCGTCCAGCTACACCGACCTGGTGGCGGCCCTGGACAAGAGCATGCCCAGTGAGTGGTTCGAGTCCAACCGGGACCGCAGGAAGGCGGTGCGGCAGGCGGCTCGGGCAGTGCTTCCCAACGCGACGGAGACGAAGATATTCGTGACCGGGAACGTGCGGTCATGGCGGCACTTCATCGAGATGCGCGGCGCGGCCTTCGCCGACTGGGAGATCCGCGAGCTGGCGATAGAGGTGCTCAGGCTCCTTCAGAAGGAGGCCCCGCTGCTGTTCGGGGACTTCACCGTCGATCGCCTCCCGGACGGAACGGAGATCGCGACCCCGGTCTACTCGAAGGTCTAGGGTAGCGTCGCGACGCCCCTTCCTGGTCACCCGAGCCCTAGAGCTCGTCGAACTCAGGACGGTACCTCACGGTCCCGGTGACTCCTCGCAGTGCTCCCGGCTCGAGCTCCGCCACCATGAACGCCTCGTCCGGTACGTCCCATTGAGGGTTGATGCCCCTGGCTCTGGCTTCAGTAAAGCCGAAGCGTGGATAGAAGTGCGGGTGTCCCAAAACAACCACGACGGGAAAGCCTGAGGCCAGACACCCCTCCAGTCCTCGCCGGACAAGCAGGGAGCCGATGCGCCGGTTCTGGAGCTCGGGAAGGACACCCATTGGTCCCAGAGCCAGCGCTGAATGTGGCGACGATTGCGACTCGATGGAGACGGGGGTAAAGAAGATGTGTCCCACGACCTGGCCCTTGTTGATGGCCACAAGGGACAGTACTGCGTGACCGGCCGCTCGTAACGTATCGACGAGGTCTGCCTCGTTGGGCCTCCCGAACGCAGCCTCGTTGATGCGATGGATGGCGATGTGGTCTACCGTTGTCTCCGGCCGGACGATAGTCATCCGCAATTCTGCCCTTACAGCCAGCCAGCGTGGGAGAGGACATCGCGTGCTACCTCGGTAACCGAGCGACCCGGGCCGTTGTCTACCGTGAAGTCCTCGGCTCGCGCGTGTTCCAGGATACGGTCCAGCTCTGCCGCCCGGGCCACCGCCTTCGCCTGGATCATCCCCGGCTCGCGGATACGTACACGCTCCTGCATCGTCTGAATCGGGGCGGTCAGCAGGCAGACGATAGGCTCGGCACCCGGCACCGCCTCGCGATACTGTTGGAGCTCTGACCGGTCCTCGACTACGCGCGCAACGAGTAATCGCTTGGCCCCGGCGGCCGCGTAGACGGGCCAGATGGCGGCGAGGTTCGCGAACATCAGCCGTTCACCACGTGGTTTCTGCGCCGGATACATGATCGAGAGGCAGTCCAGGTCGATGGCGGCATGCGCCACCTCTGCCTCCTCGAGCAGATCGGACACCTCGGACAGCACTGTTGTTTTGCCAGACCCCATGGACCCCGAGATCAACAGCAGTGGCACCGACACGCTCATCTCAACCACCTTCCCTTATGACCGCACGTCCGCGCAGGCGGACTGGGAGATACGCGCGCTGGCGGTGGCGGTGCTGAAGCTCCTTGATCGGGAGGCGCCTCTGCTGCTCGGCGACTTCACCATCGAACGCCATCTCGACGGCACCGAGACCGCCACGCCGGCGTATTCGAAGGTGTGGCGGGCAGCCCTACCTCGGCGGGACGCTATGCCCGACTAGCTGCCGCGCGATCACGACGCTCCCAGCATGGCGTCGACGATGCCGTTCATCCGTTCTTCGCTGATCGCGCCGTGGAATATGCGGAAAACCTCCCCGTCGGCCCCAAAGAAGACGGTGGTGGGCATGCTGACAACGGAGTAGCTGACAACCGGCGTCCGGTCGGGTGGAGCCCCGGCGGGGTAGGAAATATTCAGCTCCTCAAGCAGGGCCAGGGCCTCCTGCCGCGTGCCCAGGCCTGTGAACACCCCGACATCCAGCCCGACGAATATTATTTCCCCTCTGTGCGCGTCATAGACGCGCTGAAGGGCAGGCATCTCGGCGCGGCATGGGGGGCACGCGCCTGCCCAGAAGTTCAGCACCACGGGCTTGCCCCGGTCCAGGAGGTCCATGAACTGGATCTCCGACCCCCCGAGTTCCTCTTCGCCCTGGTACACGCTGAACTCGAAGTCCGAGGCCGTACCGCCGCCAGCAACTACCTGACCAACGACGACGGCCACGACGGCAACCAGAGCGACGGCCCCGGCGATCACCAGAAGCCTCGACTGCTTTTGCCGCGACTTCGCTCGCCTTTGCGCTATGGACTCCCCCTTGGGCGAAGCGCTCCCGGCACCGGATGCGCCACCGCGGCCTCGTTCCTTCCGCCTGCTTCTGCGCTCTCTGCCGGGCATCGGTTACCTTTCTCGGAGTGTCATCTATCTGGCGACGGCCGTAGATTAGATGCGTGTCGGGCGAGGAAGGTGCGGAGAGGATCACGACCAGGCTCAACGCTCGGCGCCGTCTCGCGGGGGTCTCCAGGCCATGACCACGGCGGGGAGAATGGCTACCAGAGAGACGCCCATGGCCACCAGGAAGAAGTCGCTAAAGAGGATGAGCCCGGCGTCGGTCAGCTGGGCCTCGAACTGGGCCGCCGCATCGCCGAAAGGCAGAGGGATACCGGCGACCAGCGTGTCGAAGCGGTCGGTGCCCCAGGCGGTCAGGGTG
>JADFHV010000206.1 GCA_022566975.1 Chloroflexota bacterium | reverse complement strand
TCCTCGTCGCCCCGAAGCTCTCTCCAAGTCGTGGGCTACACAGGGCTCCTCGGAATGACATCGGTGGTTCGGCTTCACGCACAAAAACCCCACGACAAGCCCTAGTGCCTCGTGTTGGGGGAGGTTCGGGGTCATGCTGGCGCTGGGCCCGCACGGGCTGCGCGGCGCGAGGTTAGGCCGCGGGCGAAAGAGAAGACTAGCTGCGCACCGATGTTGACGTAGACCGGTAGCGTCCAATGAAACGAAAAGGCAGGCGCTGGGCGCCTGCCTTTTCCGTTTGCCCTCTGCTAGCTGCCTGTGCCACGCCCCGTCCCGCTTCTACCCAGGCGGGGGTCAGGCTAGCTGACGGCGCTAGGCCGTCTCGACAGTAGGTCTAGTAGCGGGGACGGTAACCCCTGTCACCGCCACCACCGCCGTCGAACCGGCGACCGCCGCCGCCACCGCCACCGTTCTCGCGGGGTCGGGCCTCGTTCACCGTCAGTGTCCGGCCCTGGAAGTCCTGGCCGTTCATCGCCTTGATGGCGGCCTCGGCCTCGTCGTTGTTGGGCATCTCCACAAAGCCAAAGCCTCGTGAACGGCCCGTCATTCGGTCAGTAATGACCCTCGCACTGCCCACTTCGCCATGCGATGTGAAGGCGACGTGGAGTGCGTCCTCAGTAACCTCGAATGCCAAATTGCCTACATAGATGTTCATACGACGCTCCTTCTTCAATTCTCCTGATCCGTGGCAAGCGTCGCATGCGAATTGTGCAGTGACAGTAACGCAGGAAGCGGGACGACATTGCTACTCGGTCGGGATGTACTGCCCATTATATCACAGGTGCCATGGCGACACCTGCTAGAAGGGCGGGCCGCAGTCTATGATGCGCCGGATACGCAGGCTACTGGCGGTTCTCGATGGGGACCGGCTCCACCGGGTCGGCCAGGTCGAATCCGAAGACGCGCGAGTAGAAGTAGAGCTCGCCGTCCAGGGCCCGCCTGATGTTCTCGGCCTTGCGGAAGCCGTGCTGCTCGCCCTCGAAGGCGACGTAGGCGACGGGCAGCCCTTTGTCACGCAGGGCGTCGCGCATCATCTCCGCCTGGTTGGGCGGCACGATCTCGTCCTCCAACCCCTGGAACAGGATGAGTGGGCTGGAGAGGCGGTCGGTGTGGTGGATGGGCGAGCGCTCGACGTACAGGTCGCGCCGCTCCGGATAGGGTCCTATGAGAGTATCCAGGTAACGGGACTCGAACTTGTGCGTGTCTCTGGCCATCGCCTCCAGGTCGCTGATGCCGTAGTGGCTGGCCCCCGCCTTGAAGACGTCCCGAAAGGTGAGGGCGGCCAGGGTCGTGTAGCCGCCGGCGCTGCCTCCCCTGATGGCCATCCGCTCGCCATCTACCTCGCCCCGCTCGGCGAGATATCGAGCGCCGTTGACGCAGTCGTCCACGTCAACGATACCCCATCGGCCGTTGAGCCGTCGGCGATAGGCGGTACCGTAGCCGGTGCTGCCGCCGTAGTTGACGTCCAGCACCGCGAAGCCGCGGCTGGTCCAGAACTGGACCTGGGGGTCCAGTGTCGTGGAGGCTGCGCCGGTAGGGCCACCGTGGCTGCCCACGAGTAGCGGCGGCCTCTCGTCGGGGGGACCTTCGTAGTCCCGGTTACACGGCGGATAGAAAAAGGCGTGGGCCGTCAAGCCACCCTCGGTCGGGAACTCGATCGGCCGCGGCTTCGACAGATAGCCCTCGTCTAGAGAAATTTCGGTGGAGCGGCGCAGCGTAACGGTGGTCCCTGCACGGAGGTCGTGGAGCATGAGGGACTCCGGCATAGTGGGAGAGCCTGCGCCGAAGACCACACGGTCGGCGCCTACTCGCAACCCCGACCTCGTCGTCTCTGTGAACGGCGTGGGGACGGTCTTGAGCTCGAGGGTCTCGGTATCCAGGTCGGCGATGTGCGACATCCCGTCACGGTTGTAGCTGCATATGATCAGCTTCGGCGACGCGAAGCCGTAGGTGGACATGCCCAGGCCCCACTGGGGTACTCCGAACTCGGCCTCCATCTGCTGAAGGGTCTCCACCCGGCCGTCGCGCCAGCGGTACAGGTTCCACCATCCGGTCCTGTCGGAAACGAAATGGAGGACCCCGTCCGGCGACCACTCGGGCTGGAAGATAGACTCGTCGACCCCTCCGGCCACCAGCTCAGCCTCGCCCAGGGAGCCGTCGGACTTGACCTCGGCGACCCGGAGCTCGGTGCCGTCCCAGGGCATGTTGGGATGGTCCCATGCCAGCCATGCGAGCCTGGAGCCGTCGGGCGCCAGTCGTGGTGACGAGTAGAAATCATCTCCAGATACCAGCACGTCGCCCGGTCCGCCATGCTCGAGGTCGAGGCCGACGATGGTGTTGACCGCCTCGCCGCCGCCGGTGTGGTCCTCCCGGACGCAGACCATGCGGCGTCTCTGGCGGTCGATGACGCCGTCGGCGTAGCGCAGCTCGGCCTCGGGCGTCAGGGGCTGTGGCTCGCCCCCCGGCTCCTGGCGGTACAGGCGCTGGTCGGCGAAGTTGGAGAAGTAGACGACCGCCTCGGAGACGACGAAGGCGCCCCCGCCGTACTCGTGGACGCGCGTGCGCGCGTTAAACGGAGGCGGCGTGACGTCGGACGTCCGGCCGTCGGGGGTCCGTCGCACGACGACGTTTCTGCCGCCCTCGGAGGGGCGCATCTCGGACCAGTAGACGTCGTCGCCGTCGAGGTGGACCTGGCCCAGGCCAACGGACTCGGCGACGATGAGCTCCGACGTTATGGGCGACTTCCAGGAGCCGTAGGGTTTTTTGGGTAGAGGCATCGGCGGCTTTTCTGTCTGTTCATTGGGCGAGGCATCCGCTATTATACCGGGCGGTGAGCGCGCTCGCTGCGGTGGAACGCGCCACCGAAATGGATGTCATTCTGACCCCGACCTGTCGGGGAAGAATCTAGGGACGCGCCTGGAACGGCTGGGCTGAGAAGGGAGACCCGCCCCGCCAGATTCTTCGTCGTCCCGACGCGTCGGGACTCCTCAGAATGACACGTTGTCAGGCAAGTCGACGGAGCGTGTCCGGTACGTCATCTGACTGAAGGAGTCACAAGGAATGACCACCCCGGCCGTCCCCACCGAGCCGCTGCACATCGAGACGCTGAAGATGGCCGACCGGAAGGGCGAGCCACCCTGGATAGAGGCGCTTCTGGCGGACGAGCGGAGCTCCCTGGCCATGAAGGGCGACCTGCCGGGCGGCCAGGGCGGAAGCGTGGACGACCATATCCACTACGACTTCGTCGAGTGGTGGATAGTCCTGGAGGGGGAGCTTACCTTCGAGATCGACGATCACCCGCCGTTAACCGCGGTCAAGCACGACATCGTGACCAGCCCCCTGGGCACACGTCACCTGATAACGTCGGCGGGGGCGGGACGGTCGCTCCGGCTAATAGTCGGCGTCCCCTGGGGCGGCCACAACGACTTCAAGAAGCGCGGCAGCCAGACGGTCCCCTTCCCGGACCAGGACAGGCCGCCCAACCTCGTCCACACCAGGACCGACGAGTTGATGGCCCGCAAGGGCGAGCCGCCGTGGTCCGAGGTCGTCGTCAAGAACGAGCACGTCAGGGCGACGCTGATCTGCCACGGGCCGGGGATGGCCAACAAGCCCCACTGGCACCCGGACATCAACGAGTGGTGGCTGCTGCTGAAGGGCGAGGTGTCGTACCACTACAGCAGCAACCGCCCGCCCTTTCACATGAGGGAGGGGGATGTCGTCTTCATGCCGGAGGGGTACCGGCACGAGCTGACGACCATCGGCGACGGGCCGTCGCTGCGGCTGGCCATCGGGACGCCCCAGGACCACACCGTCTACACCACGACGACGAGGACGCGCCGCCGCCGAGGGAGTAAGGGGGCTCAGCTATCTAAGCCCAGATTCCCGGCCCTCCATTTTCTTTTGGCGGACGGGGCTTGCTCGGGGGTAAAGGCCTCATTCGTGTTGAGCACCCGGACCGAGTCGTCGCCGCCGCAATCTCCCGGCCGCTTTACTCGCCGGACGCGAACTTCTGGATGCGGTCGTTGCCTGTGTCCGCTGCGTAGACGTTGCTCGCCGTGTCCACCACCACGCCGCCGGGGCCTCGCGGGCCGCCGAACTGCCCGTCGCCGCTGCCTCCGCTGCCCCACTTGGCCAGGAACACCCCATTGGACGTGAACTTCTGAATGCGGTGGTTGACATACCCCGCCACGTAGACGTTGCCCGCCGTGTCCACCACCACGCCCTGGGGGAAGTTGAACTGCCCGTCGAGGCTGCCCTGGGTGCCCCACTTGGTCACGAACACCCCATCGGACGTGAACTTCTGGATACGGTGGTTGCCAAACTCTGCCACGTAGACGTTGCCCGCCGTGTCCACCGCCACGCGGGGCTCGTTGAACTGCCCGTCGCCGGTGCCCAAGCTGCCCCACTTGGTCACGAACACCCCATCGGACGTGAACTTCTGGATACGGTGGTTCAGTGTGTCCCCCACATAGAC
>JADFHV010000205.1 GCA_022566975.1 Chloroflexota bacterium | reverse complement strand
CGATGCATCGAGGCCGGCCACCGAGCCCGACTCGATGAACCGACGCTGGAGGCCCAGCACGCACGGCGTCAGCGGCACGTGACCGGCGTCGGGGACGACGACGTGGAGGCTGTTGGGCAGCGCAGCCTGGATCTCCTCGCCCCAGACCACCGGCGTCACCGGGTCGCGCTCGCCCGAGACAATCAACACCGGCAATTCCGACGTGACGAGTTCGTGGAAGCCGGCCGGGATGTCGCCGCGCGGCCAGTGCTCGCAGGCGCGCTCGTACCGCCGGATCAGCGACTCGCCCAGGAGCGTCCCCTGCGTGCGCTCGGCGACGTCCGCGTCGGTCATGAAGGGGATGTCCTCGGCGCAGAAGACCGACAGGTGCATCCCCGTGGCGAACAGCGAGGCTACCCAACGCGACCGCCGCACGTAATAATCCGGAAACCCCGCCCACCCGCCGGTTTCGACGGCCTCGGCGATCCACGGGGCGATGTTCTCGGCGGGGGACGGGGTGACGAAGCAGGTCTGGGCCGCGGAGGCCATGGCGAACGCCGCGAAGCAGCGCGGAGCGGCCTTCCACGGCGACGCGAAGGTGACCGGCGTCGTCGTCGTGGATGGCAGAGTCGCCGGGGTGGAGACCGCGAACGGCAGCATCAAGACGGATACCATCGTGCTGGCGGCCGGCATATGGGGGCCGGTGATCGGCCGTATGGCCGGGGTGCCCGTCCCCTTGCAACCTCTGCGGCACCAGTATGCCCACACCGAGCCGCTTCCCGAGCTATCCGGCGTTGCCGACGAGTTTCGAGACCCCATCCTGAGACATCAGGACGCGTCGATGTACCTGCGGCAGCGGGAGGACCACTACGTCATCGGCTCCTACAGACACGAGCCGCTGCTCGTGGAGCCGGAGGAGATCCTGGACTGGGACCGGGCGCCGGAAATGCCGTCGATGATGGAGTGGGAGGACGAGATCTTCCAGTTCTGCCGTAAGGCCGCCGGGGAGGTCATTCCCTCTCTACGGGGGGTGGAGCTTGGCCGTAAGGTCAACGGGATGTTCTCGTTCACGCCGGATGGCATGCCGCTGCTGGGTGAGTCGCCGCAGGTCCTAGGGTTCTGGCTTGCAGAGGCCGTCTGGATCACCCACGCCGGCGGCGTAGGAAAGGCCGTAGCCGAGTGGATGGTGGATGGGTCGCCGGGCTCAGACCTGCACGAGTGCGACGTCGGCCGCTTCCATCCCCACGCGACAACCCGTTCGTACGTCAGGGCCCGCGGCGCCCAGCAGTACAGGGAGGTGTACGACATCATCCATCCCCTGCAGCAGATGGAGCGTCCACGGGACCTGCGGCTCACCCCATTTCATGCGCGGCACAAGGAGCTGGGCGCACTCTTTTTCGAGAGCGCCGGCTGGGAGCGCCCTCAGTGGTACGAGGCCAACGGGCGACTCCTTGACGGCCGAGTCGATGACCCGCCTATGAGGTCAGGCTGGGAGTCGCGACACTGGTCCCCTATTATTGCCGCCGAGCACCGGGCCACGCGAGAGGGGGCCGGCATGTTCGACCTGACGCCGTTCACCAAGCTGGAGGTATCTGGCCCCGGAGCCCTCGGGTTCCTGCAGTATCTGGCCACCAACCAGATGGACCAACCCGTCGGCAAGGTGACCTACACGCCTATGCTGAACAGGCATGGGCGCATCAAGTGCGACCTGACCGTGACCCGGCTGGAGGCCGAACGCTTTCTGGTCGTCACGGGCGGGCTCTTCGGCGCTCACGACCTTGCCTGGCTTCGCGCTCATCTGCCCGGCGACGGCTCCGTCGATATCGTGGACCTCACGTCGAGCCGTTGCTGCATAGGACTGTGGGGGCCGGAGGCCCGAGCGGTCATGAGCGCCGTCAGCGGGGACGACCTCTCCAACGACGCGTTTCCCTACATGACCGCCAGAGAGGTCACCATCGGCAACGTACCGGCCCTGGCGCTGCGGATATCGTATGTAGGCGAGCTTGGCTGGGAGCTCTACGCGCCCAGGGAGTTCGGCCTCGGGCTGTGGGACGCGCTGTGGGTGGCCGGTGAGGCGCACGGCGTCGTCGCGGTTGGTGGCGGCGCATTCGACTCGCTGCGCCTGGAGAAGGGCTACCGCCTGTGGGGAGCCGACATCCACACGGAGTACAATCCGTACGAGGCCGGGACCGGTTTCGCCGTTAGATCGAACAAGGGCGATTTCCTGGGCAGGGATGCGCTGATACGAGTTCGAGAGCAGGGCGTCGAGCGCAGGCTACGCTGCATGACGCTGGACGAGCGTGAGATAGCTTTGATGGGGAAGGAGCCGCTGCTCGATGGGGACCGGGTCCTGGGATACGTTACCAGCGCCGGCTATGGCGCCACGGTGGGCGAGAGTATCGTCTACGGCTACCTGCCCATCGATTACGCCGTCGAGGGGACGAAGGTCGAGGTTGAGTACTTCGGCGAGCGCCACGGCGTGACGGTTACCAGCGAGCCCCGCTACGACCCGTCCGGTTCCAGACTCAGGGCCTGAGTCCGGCGGCCCGTTAGTAGTCCGTCACATGTACTATGCAGACTTCGAGGCAACCTCAAACCCCCTCTCTAACTCTCCCCCGCGGGGCCGGGGGCGAGGATAATACCTCTTCCCCCTTGAGGGGGAAGATTGAGATGGGGGGGAAGCCCGACGTACCACAACAGTGTTGACAGACCGCTAGCCTCCCCGCTTGCCCCGTCTGCCGGTTACGGCGGTGAGCACGAGCCCCGCGACGAAGGCGCCGATTCCCGCGATGGTGACCATACGCATCAGCCTGGGGACGGCCGCATCGCCGACGATCGGAGCCGCCGGGTCAATGATTCTGCCGGGGCTGATGACGAAGGTCACGAGCCGGTGGCCCACGCTGCCGCACTCTCGATCAGTCAGGCTGCACCGGTTGAAGCTGCCGCCCACGATCTCGGGAACACCGTCGGCGTCGCCGTCCATCACGTCTATGGTGAGCATCAGGGTAGGTGCGTCGAGGACCCTATGCCCGGTGAAGTTCTGCGCCCCGTCGTTCTCGAGCCAGATTACCCTCTGTACCTCGGTGTCCGGGTGCCACTCATCTATCTGATGATTAGCCAACACTAGGTCCAGGTCCGCGTCGCCGTCGATGTCGACGGCTCGGACCGCGTAGGCGCCCCACTGCCGGACGACTTCGTGCACAGTGAAACCGCCCAGGCCATCGTTCTCGAGCCATGAGAGCCCATGGAACTCGTAGGGGTCGCCGTCGACGATCTTGTCGCCCTCGTCGCCGTTGGTGAAGAGGATGTCGGTGTCTCCGTCCTGGTCCAGGTCTGATAGCTCGATCCCAGACATGCCGTAGTCTTCCGTAGTCGCCTTGAACAGCACCTCTTCGGTGAACTCGCCACCGCCTTCGTTACGGAACAGCAGGATCTCCTCGCTGAGCTGAGAGAGCGAGACGGCTATGTCCAGATCGCCGTCGGCGTCCGCGTCGAAGGGGAAGGCGTGGATGGCGCCGGGCCGGGGATCGAGGAGATGCTCTTCGAAGGTGAACCCCTCCTTCTGCTCCAGCCAGATGAGCTTGCCCTCGACGACGTGGCCGAACACACAGACCACGATATCCTGGTCGCCGTCGCCGTCCAGGTCCGCCGCCTCCGCGCAGGTGACGCGTCCCACGTCGTCCAGGAGGACGATGGCCTCGAAGTTCAACGAGCCGTCGTTTCGGAACAGCACCACCTGTCCCACCCTGTCGTCTGACGGAAACATCTCGCCGATGTCCGCCACCAGCAGGTCCCGGTCTCCGTCGCCGTCCATGTCGACCGCATGAGTGCGCACCGGCTGCACGAGCCCGTCGGTGAAGGCGACTGCCTCGCCATCGGCCTTCACCCAGGTCACCTGGCTGCGGACCGGCTCGGTCACGAATATCTGGGCGCTGCCGTCTCCCAGCAGGTCCCCTACCCGCACGTTGGCGGTGAGCTGCGGCGCGCCATCGGGCAAGAGCACCTTCAGGTCGGTAGCCAGGGCGTTGGGCTGACGGACCGAGAGTCCCGCGCCGGCGGCCAAGACGGCCAGCGCACCGATGAACACGATAGTCATGGAGGTCCGCAGGGCAGATTTCATGCTGAAGTGTCTAGGGTTACGTCGAAACATCTGACCGTCCCACCGCGCGGCGTTATAGGAGCTTCTAGTCGAAAGTCACACCTGTTCCGATGATTCGAGAGGATACTGCCTCGCCTGTCATTCTGAGGAGTCCCCGACGAAGAATCTGGAGCTGGGGGCTCATCCGGGCTGAGTCGCGGGCTCCCCCAACCCCTCCAGATTCTTCATCACGGTTCAGAATGACAATGGACCAAATGATCCGTGACCTGCGACTAGTCGGACCGTTCCTCTTCCCCCTTCCTGGTCAAGAAGGGGGGAGCAATCATATCTGAGGGACACCCTCAGAGTCCCGGCAAAGGGGCTCCGCCCCTCTGCACTCCCCGTTCTCCATCAGCCTGCTAGAGAGTTAAGATGTGGAGGTCTGGCTTGCGCATGCCCGCGCTGT
>JADFHV010000204.1 GCA_022566975.1 Chloroflexota bacterium | reverse complement strand
CCACAGGCCTATACCACGGACCTCCGTGAGCTGACGCACCGCTTCCTCAGCGGGCAGACTCCGGAGCCGCTCCAGGTCCAGCTCCCCCGAAGCCACCATCGAGGAGATGTTCACCACGTACTCGGCCTTGTGGGCGCTGAATTTGATCTTCCTGAGGCCCTCTACTCCCGTCTCGGCCAACACGCCGGGGTAAGGGAAGGCATGGTGGGTCTCGCCGTCCACGTCGATACCGGGCCCATAGGTCCGGATGAGCAGGGTGCGGAGCATCCTTGCCACGTGCGCGCTTATCTGCTGCCCGAGGATGGCCAGCACCAGCCCTTCGAAGACCGATGCGGTACGAGGAATGTGGAGGCCCTGCAAGCGCTGGACTATGGGCGCCAGGAGCCCGTCGTCCGAGGCCATGAGGTAGAAGGGCGCCAGGTCTTGTTCGGCGCCCAGCATCCAGGCGATCTGTCGCCGGGCCTCGCCCACTGTCGAGTCGTCCATATTCGAGCCCTTGAGCTGGACGTCCAGCGAAGGCGACTCGACGGTGCCCGTGGACCGTACGGTCGCCAGGGCCAGAGACCCGCCCACGTCGAGGAGACGACGAAAGGTCCCGTCTTCGAAGGCGTCCGCTCCGTAGCGGCCGCGAAAGTAGGTGAGGTATCCGGCCGTCAGGTCGAAGTCGTAGGGCGGTCTGGGTCGCAGTACGAAGGTGTCACTCTGATCGGTCTTACTCATGTCAAACTCGGTTAGGTCGATCACTCCGGGAACGCTGCCAGAGACCCCTCTCCGTGCAACTGGGCAGACGCGGCAGGCCGACCTCTGTCTAGTCCCCGGCCTCCGCCACGGTCTCCGCAGGGTCCCGGAAACGGGACATCGTGGGCAAGAGCCGCAGGGCATTGAGGAAGACGATGCCGCCTCCGATGGCGATGGTCACCGGAGCGCCGACGGCGCTGGCAATGGCACCGGTGTGGAAGCCGGACGAGAAGCTTACTCCCCACAGGAACGCCTGGAAGCTGAGTATCCTGCCACGCATCTCGTCCGGCACCGAAGTCTGCAGCAGCGTCGCTATCGCCGCCTCGAACGCGACGCCCAGGGCGTAGGCCGCTCCCAGCAGCACCATGGACAGTGGGAACGAGGTCGACAGGGCGAAAAGCACCAGGAAGAGACCGAATCCCCCCTGCCCGAGCACCATCAACCGGCCCTTTTCCTTGATGCCTCCCATGGCCGACACGGCCAGGGTCCCAACCAGTGCCCCGGCGGCGGCGACGGTCAAGAGATAGCCAAAGCCGGTGGCGTCGACGTGGAACTCGTCACGGGCCATTACGGGAAGCATCGCCTCGTGGGCCCAGCCGAACATCTCGGTCACCAGCATGATCAGCAGCAGCGTCCTCACGGTCGGTGTCGAGAGGGCATATCGGATGCCGATCTTGAGGTCCTGCAGAGGCGAGCCGCGGGTCTCGCTTCGCCGTCTCGACACCCCCTTCAGCCTCAGCAGGACTGCGGTGGAGGCCAGGGTCACCCCGGCCCATATGACGTAGGCCCAGCCGATGTCGAAGGCGGTTACGACGATCCCGCCCACCAGGGGAGCGATCATGCCGAACAGCGTCATCGCCATGAAGTTGGCCGCCGTGGCCCTCAGCAGGTTCTCGCGGCCCACGATGTCGAAGGTCAGTGCCTCCCTTGCCGGCAGCTTGATTGAGGCGACGCCGCCGTCCACGAACGCCACCAGGAGGATCTGCCAGAGCTGTACATGGTCGGTCAAGATAAGGACGGCGATGATGGACGCGTACGTGGCCTGTACGAGCTGGCCGCCGATGACCAGGGAACGCCGGTCTAGCCTGTCGGCGAGCACCCCTCCGACAGCGCTGAATGACATCGTGCCCAGGCCTGACATCCCCAATGTCGCGCCCACCCAGAACGCGGAGTCCGTCAGGGTCAGCACCAGCCATCCCTGTACCATGAAGTACAGGAAGACTCCCATGTCGTTGAAGGCTACGCTGATCCAGAGGAGCCGGAACTGAGGGTTCTGGAAGATGAGTCTCATGTCGTTTTGAAAAGGGCAGACACCTGGGTCTGCCCGTACGAGTCCGATTCACGCCCGTAGGGGCGCCCCCAGCCCGTGGCGAGAACCGCCCGTGGCGAGAACCGGAGCTGACCGGCCAAAAGGCAGACGGGCCGGTCCGCCGGCCCGTCTCGCGCTGGTCGTGTGGAGGTAGGACCGAGTCAGGCGGCGGCGTACTCCTTGAAGGTGGACTCCATCACGTCGAGTGCGTAGGCGATGTCGTCACCCACGATGCCGTGGCGGGTGACGAAACGCCACCTTCGCTGAGGTCCGCCTCCCTTGATCCCGCGCTCTTCGAGCCGGCGGGCCAGCTCGCCCGGGTCGCCCGCGGTGATGTCGAAGAAGACCAGGTTGGTCGGCAGGCTGTCCGGGTCTATGGAGATGCCTGGAATCCTGCTGAGCCCATCGGCGAGCCGGCGGGCGTTGGAGTGGTCCTCCGCAAGCCTGGTCACCATGCTTTCCAGGGCTACGATGCCTGCCGCCGCGATGATGCCCACCTGCCTCATCCCTCCGCCAACCATCTTTCGCCAGAAGCGGGCGCGATCGATGAACTCGTTGGTGCCGCAGATCACCGAGCCGACAGGGCAGCCGAGACCCTTGGAGAGGCAGAAGCTCACGCTGTCGGCGTCCTTGACCAGCTCGGAGACCGGCGTCTCCAGGTAGACGGACGCGTTGAAGATGCGGGCGCCGTCGATGTGCAGCACCAGGTCGTGGGCGTGGGCGACGTCCGCGATGACCTCCGTGTACTCGGCTGTCAGCGGGACCCCGCCGCAGGAGTTGTGGGTGTTCTCCAACGCCACCAGGGCGGTGTGCGGATAGTGGACGTTTGCCGGCTTTACGGCGGCCGCCACCTCGTCCGGGTCGAGCATGCCCCGCTCGTCGTTGCGCAGCGTGTGATATGCGATGCCTCCCAGTGCCGAGGCCCCTCCGGCCTCGCCTCGGAAGATGTGGGTGCTCTCTCCGACGATGATCTCGTCGCCTCGCTGGCAGTGGGTCAGTATCGACACCAGGTTTCCCTGCGTCCCGCTGGAGACGAACAGGGCGGCCTCCTTGCCCAGCCTCTCGGCCGCCATCTCCTCCAGACGGTTCACCGTCGGGTCCTCCCGGCTAACGTCGTCGCCGACCTCGGCCTCGGCCATGGCCCGTCGCATCTCCCGCGTCGGAAGCGTTCGGGTGTCACTGTGAAAGTCGACGACTCGCATCGAGGGTCCTCCTGAGGGCCGCGGAACGGGCATGGCAGCAATTTTAGCAACACTCCTTGTCAAAAGCTATGGTGTCGCCTAAGATGGCCCTGCCCCGCAAGCCCGCGACACGGACGGCCAGGCACGCTATTCATGCGACAGACGGCGATCAGCTTCAAGAGCGGAAGGCTGACCCTCGAGGGCGTCCTGAGCACACCTCAGGAGCTTTCGGGCCCCTTCCCGGCACTGGTCGTGTGCCACCCTCTTCCAGCGCTGGGAGGCGACATGGAGGACCCGGTCGTGACGGCGGTGTGCCGGCGAGCGGACCGCGAGGGTATGGCGGCGTTGAGGTTCAACTTCCGAGGCGCCGGGGACAGCGAGGGGGAGTTCGACCGCGGAGTCGGGGAGCAGGAGGACGTCGAGGCCGCCCTGGACGTGATAAGGCGCTGGCCTGGACTCGACAAGAAACGGCTCGCGCTCGTTGGGTACTCATTCGGCGCGTCGGTGGTCCTGAAGGGGCTCAAGCGCTACAAGCACGCCCGGAGCCTCGTCTTCATCGCCCCGCCGCCGGCCGCGATAGCGAGCTCGGCCATTGGCAAGGACCGCCGCCCCAAGCTCTTTCTGTCCGGCCAGAACGACCGCATAGCCGTTCCTATCGAGCTACAGCGGGCCCTCGATGGGATGAAAGGCCCGGTGCAGTTCGCGGAGGTGGCCGGCGCCGACCACAGTCTCAGGTCGCACGAGCAGGAGGTCGCCGACCGTGTGACGGAGTTCTTGACCGGTACACTGGCATGACACCGACAAGGGACACAGCAGGGGGAGCAGCCTTGTCAGGGGACCAGAAAAAGCGGATAGAGCGGGACTCCATGGGAGAGTTCGAGGTCCCTGCCAACGCCTACTACGGCGCGCAGACCATGCGCGCCGTAGTCAATTTTCCCATCAGCGACCTGAGGTTCTCCAGGTCGTTCATCAGGGGTCTCGGGCAGATCAAGCTTGCCGCGGCCCAGGTCAACGCCGAGCTGGGGCTCCTCGACGGTGCGCTGGCCGAGGCCATCGTCGAGGCGGCCCAAGAGGTCGTCGACGGGAGGCTGGACGACCAGTTCGTGGTCGATATCTTCCAGACAGGCTCAGGCACCTCGACCAACATGAACGCCAACGAGGTCATATCCAATCGCGCCATCGAGATTCTCGGGGGCGAGCTGGGGTCTCGGAGCCCGGTCCACCCCAACGACCACGTGAACATGGGCCAGTCGTCCAACGACGTCATCCCCACGGCCATCCACATCTCGGCGCTCGCCGGTATCCAC
>JADFHV010000203.1 GCA_022566975.1 Chloroflexota bacterium | reverse complement strand
GCGCACCCTGGGGATGTTGGCGAAGAACTCCAGGGCCTCGGTCACCGTCATGGATAGGACGTCGGCTATGCTCTTGCCCTTGAACTGAATCTCCAGGGCCTCCCTGTTATAGCGCTTGCCATCGCAGATCTCGCATGGCACGGTGACGTCGGGCAGGAACTGCATCTCGATGGTTATGTGGCCGTCGCCGGAGCATGCCTCGCAGCGGCCGCCCTTTACGTTGAAGGAGAAGCGGCCCGGCTTGTACCCGCGCATCCTGGCCTCGGGCACGGTGGCGAACAGCTCCCGGATGGGCGTGAAGGTGCCGGTGTAGGTGGCGGGATTGCTGCGAGGCGTGCGGCCTATGGGCGACTGGTCGATGTTGACCACCTTGTCGATGAGGTCGATGGACTCGATTCCATCGCTATCTCCCGCGCGGTCCTTGGCCTTGTAGAAGTGCTGGGCCAGGTACTTGTAGAGGACCTCGTAGACCAGGGTGCTCTTGCCTGAGCCGGAGACCCCGGTTATGCAGACGAAGACCCCCAGCGGGATTTGAACATCGATGTTTTTGAGGTTGTTCTGCCGTGCCCCCTTGATAGTGAGGTATTCGCCGGTGGCCGTACGCCTGGAGGCAGGCATCGGTATCTCTCGGCGGAAGCCCAGGTACTGTCCAGTGAGGGACTCAGGCGTGGCGATGATGGTCTCGACGGAGCCCGTGGATACGACGTGGCCGCCGTGCTCTCCGGCGCCCGGGCCCAGGTCCACGATGAAGTCGGCCGCCCGCATGATGGCCTCGTCGTGCTCGACGATCATGACGGTGTTGCCCAGGTCGCGGAGCCTCTTCAGGGTCTCGATGAGACGGTAGTCGTCTGCGGGATGCAGCCCGATGGAGGGCTCGTCGCATACGTAGAGCACGCCGATGAGGCCCGAGCCTATTTGAGTGGCGAGACGGATGCGCTGGGACTCGCCGCCGCTGAGGGTGGAGGCCGTCCTGGACAGGGTGAGATAGTCGAGGCCTATATCCAGCAGGAAGCGGAGGCGGGCCTCGATCTCCTTGAGGATCTGTGACGCGATGGCCTTGGCCCTAGGGGCCAGGACCCCGTCCCCGCCGGGCCGGCCGTTGTCAGGGGCCTCGCCGCCGATCTGCCGGGTCCAATCGAGAGCCTGGTTGATGGACTTGTCGGCAACCTCCATGATGTTCACGCCGCAGACCTTGACGGCGAGGGCCTCCGGCTTCAGCCTCTGGCCGGCACAGGACTGGCACGGGCGGGAGGTCATATACCGCTCGATCTCCGCGCGCATGTAGTTGGACTCGGTCTCCCGATAGCGGCGCTGCAGGTTGGTGACGACGCCTTCGAACGAGGTATTCCACTCGTAGACCTTGCCCTTCCGGGTCTCGTGCCTCATCCGGATGGGCTTGCCTCCGTTGCCGTAGAGAATGAGGTCGAGGTTCTTCTTGGCCAGCTTCTTGACGGGAACCTTCGTGGAGAAACGGTGAGCCCTGGCCACCGATTCCAAGAGGCTGGAGAGCCAGGGGCTGGAGGAGCTGGCACGCACCCAGGGCTGGACGGCCCCCTCGGCAAGGGTCAGCTCCTTGTTGGGGATTACGAGGTCAGGGTCGACCTCGAGCCTGTAGCCGATGCCGGTGCAGGTCGGGCAGGCGCCGTGGGGGTTGTTGAAGCTGAAGGTGCGGGGCTCCAGCTCGCCCAGGCTGATGTTGCAGTGGACGCAGGCGAACTGCTCGGAGAAGAGCAGCTCCTCGCCGTCCACCACCGACACCAGCACCGTACCGCCGGCCATCTTGAGGGCGGTCTCCACCGAGTCGGCGACCCGTCCGCGCTCGGCGCTGTCGCCTATGACCAGCCGGTCCACCACGATCTCGATGGTGTGCCACTTCTGCTTGTCCAGGTCAAAGGTCTCCGAGAGGTCGTGGACCTCTCCGTTGACCCGGACCCGCACGAAACCCGCCTTGCGGGCCTCCTCGAAGACCTCTTTGTGCTCGCCCTTGCGGCGACGCACCATCGGCGCCATGACCTGGATTCGGCCGCCTTCGGGCAGGTCCAGGACGGCGTCGACGATCTGCTGGACGGTCTGCCGCTCGATGGGGCGGCCGCAGTTGTAGCAGTGGGGCGTCCCGACTCGGGCGAAGAGCAGGCGAAGGTAGTCGTGGACCTCGGTGACGGTGCCGACGGTGGAACGAGGGTTGTGGGAGACGCCTCTCTGGTCGATGGAGATGGCCGGGGAGAGGCCCTCGATATGGTCGACGTCGGGCTTGTTCATACGGCCGAGGAACTGCCTGGCGTAGGCCGAGAGGGACTCGACGTAGCGGCGCTGGCCCTCTGCGTAGATGGTGTCGAACGCAAGCGAGCTCTTGCCTGAACCCGATACGCCGGTGATGACCACCAGCTTGTTACGGGGAATGGTGACGTCTATGTTCTTGAGGTTGTGCTCGCGGGCGCCGCGAACGACGATGTTCTCCAGCGGCATGTTCTGTCCCTGGCGGCCGTTGTCTGCGTGCGTTTTGGGTCCTGTCCGGCTGTCTGGACGCCAACCTTGATTCTACCATCGGAGCCGATTTAATTGCAGGGTGCTAGGAGAGGCGTTTCAGAGCGGGCAGCGCTCAACGCCACAAGGCGCCTCGACAGAAAGGCGTGATGATAGCGGTCGTGGGTCCGACAAACCCCCGGGGTCTGGAGAAGACGCTTCAGAACTTGAAGGCGGCGGCCGAGAGATAGTCCCACTAAGACCTGTGTCCTGAACGACCGTGTCCGCCGCGCCATGCGCGGCGGACCGCCCTCCGCAAGGACCGTTGTAGGGAAGTCCTACGCCTGAGGTTCGACGTCACGTGGCGGACGACGTCGGGGCTTCCCAGCACCAGCGGCGCCGACCACCGGCGCAGGTCCTTCAGGGTGGTGTGGCCACTCTGCCAGGACGGTACGAGGGACTCCGCCGGCTCCCACCGGGTTCGCTCCATCAGGCCACCGAACTTCTGCGTCCGGTGGGGGCGCATGACCAGTCCCCCAGCCTCCTCTACCAAGACTACCCCTGCGGCGACGTCCCACAGCCGGGGTGCGGTGGTTATCGAGTACTGGAGCACGCCCATCGCCGTCATGGCCAGCTCGTAGGCAATGCTGCCGGTGACTCTCGGCTCGCCGGTCTTGCCCCACATGGCCTTCTGGAACCGGTAGCCCGCCCCGAAGCTGGCCGGGAGTCCCACGATCGCGTTGGACTGAGGCTCGGTGAACGTCGCGACGGTGATGCGCTCCCCGTCCTTGAACGCGCCGCCTCCCTTGTGCGCGTGGAGCACAACACCTGCGCCGGCATTGGGCCAGGGCAAGAACACTGCCCCCGCTATGGGAGCGCCCTGGTGCAGCACCCCGATCGAACAGGCGTAGACCGGCAGTCCGGACATGAAGTTCCGTGTCCCGTCCAGGGGGTCCAGCACCCAGGTATAGGGGGAGCCGGTGGTCACGGGCTCCGATTCCTCGGACAGGATGCAGAAGTCGGGGTACTCCCTGGTGAGCACCTGGAGGGCGGCCTTTTCCGCCGCCAGGTCTACGTCGGTGACCAAGTTGCCTCGCCCCTTGTATCTCACCTCTTTTTGGGTGTGGAAACGCTGGATAATCACCGAGCCGGCGCACCGGGCGGCCTCCGTTGCCACGGCCAGGGCGTCTTTGCCTCCAAAGGAAAGAGGGATCGCCGTCGAAGGAGGAATTGTCAGGACCAGACTCCTTTAGCCGCGAGGCTCAGAGCGTGAGCAGGCCCGGGCTCAGGTCAGCACCCGGCCGCTTAGCCCCATCTTCTCCATGACCTCTTCGATGGTTGTGGTGGCGATGGCCTTGGCCCGCTTGGCGCCGTCGGCCAGCACCTCCCGTACGAGTTGGGGTTGACCCTCTAGCTGACGCCGCCGCTCTCGCAGTTCCTCCAGGTGGTGGTTGATGCCATCGGCCAGGTGGTGCTTGCAGTCCACGCAGCCTCTCTGGGCACTGGTGCATTCTTCGTACACTACGCTGACATCGTCGGGGTTGAAAAGCTTGTGCAGAGAGTAGACGTTGCATACCCCGGGCCTGCCTGGAATGTTGCGGTGGGTGCGCTGGGGGTCGGTGAAGGCGGTAAGCACCCGCTGTCGCGTCTCCTCGGGAGTGGAGGCCAACTCGATGTGGTTATTCAGGCTCTTGCTCATCTTCTGCTGCCCGTCCATGCCGATGATGGAGGGCGCTTGAGTCAGCCTGGCCTGGGGCTCGGGGAAGGTGTCGCCGAAGGCGCGATTGAAGCGGCGAACAATCTCCCGCGCCAGCTCCAGGTGAGGTA
Source organism: Chloroflexota bacterium (assembly GCA_022566975.1). The sequence goes on along the minus strand of JADFHV010000203.1, from coordinate 338 downwards.
GCTGGTCCTCTCCCACAGGGACGGCGTTGGCCTTGTAGAGGATGATGTCTGCCGTTTGGAGCACGGGGTAGCCCACCAGGCCGTAGTTGACGCTCTCCTCCGTCTCCGACATCTGCCTCACCTTCTCCTTGAAGGTGGGCACCCGCAGTAGCCAGCCCAGCGGCGTGACCATGCCCAGCAGGGTGCAGAGGGTCAGCACCTCAGGCACCTGGGACTGGACAAAAACGATGCTGCGCTGTGGGTCCAGCCCCGCGGCTAGCCAGTCCTGCACCATCTCGTGAATGTTGGGCTGGATCTGGTGCACCTCTTCGGGGGAGCCTAGCGTGGTGAGGGCGTGA
>JADFHV010000202.1 GCA_022566975.1 Chloroflexota bacterium | reverse complement strand
ATCTGGCACAGACGCTGGCGGGTATCCTCGACGTGCCCTTCGCCATCGCCGACGCCACCTCGCTGACAGAGGCCGGCTACGTAGGGGAGGATGTCGAGAACATCCTCCTTCGTCTGATTCAGGCCGCCGACTACGATGTGTCCCGCGCTGAACAGGGGATTATCTACATAGACGAGATAGACAAGATCGCCCGTAAGAGCTCCAATCCGTCCATCACCCGCGACGTCTCGGGCGAGGGCGTCCAGCAGGCCCTGCTGAAGATCGTCGAGGGATGCGTAGCCAACGTCCCGCCCCAGGGCGGACGCAAGCACCCGCACCAGGACTTCCTCCAGATCAAGACCGACAACATCCTCTTCATGTGCGGCGGCGCTTTCGAGGGCATGGACCAGATAGTCGAGCGTCGTATCTTCAAGGACAAGCAGACAATAGGTTTCGGTCAGGGGGTCCTGAGGGATCGAGACTCCGGTGCCAGGGATAACTTGCTGGCGCACGTCGACTCTGACGACCTGCTGGAATACGGCTTCATCCCCGAGTTCGTCGGACGCTTCCCGGTAGTCGCCCCCCTGAAGGCGCTGGACAAGCAGGACCTGATCCGCGTCCTGACCGAGCCGAAGAACGCGTTCGCCAAGCAGTACCAGTGTCTGTTCGAGATGGACAGTGTGGAGCTGGTCTTCTCCGACGACGCTCTGGATTCGGCCGCAGAGCAGGCGCTGAAGCACAAGACCGGGGCACGAGGGCTCAGGACCATCCTGGAGCAGACGCTGCTGGACGTGATGTACGAGCTGCCCAGCATGAGCAACGTGCGCCGGTGCGTGGTGGAGGCGGATGCCATCCTCGGCAGGACGGAGGTCATACTCCTGACCGAGACCAACGACATCGTGCCGATGCCGTCCCGGGAGCAGAAGTCGGCGTAGCCATGGGCGGGATAGTGGGGTTATCCCCGGACTCTAGTCCGGGGTTTTTTATCTGGGACACCTACCGATGGTTCGCCTCGAACGGCGACGGGACTCTTCGTAGGGGCGTCCCGATACGTCGGGATGCGCCCTTCGCCGGCGTCCACCAGATCGGCCTCTCGCGGCACCGCAACTAGGACGGACGCGCAGGTCCGCCCCTACATTGAGGACCGTCGTGCAGGACACCTTCGCGCTCGCTCGGCCCGTCATCGTCCAAACGGTCCAGCTCTATATCGCCGGCGCTGATCCTCTGGAGGGTCTCCACGTAGAACTCATGCTCTCGTCGCAGGACCCGCTCGCTAAGTGAGTCCGGAGTATCCCCCCTCAGGACGGAGACCTCGGATTGGGCGACGATGGGGCCGTGGTCGTAGAGCTCGTCCACGACGTGAATCGTGACCCCCGTCACCTTCTCGCCGGCGGCCAGCACCGCCTCGTGGACGAAGCGCCCGTACATCCCCTTCCCGCCGAACTTGGGAAGAAGCGCCGGGTGGATGTTCAGGACTCGGCCCCTGTACCGGGACAGCACCCCGGAGCCGAGCTCCTTCATGTAGCCCGCAAGCAGGACCAGCTCAACGTCGTGAGACTCCAGGACCGCCAGGATGGCCCTGTCCAGTTCGCCGGCGCCAGGGTGTGTCATCCGGCTGAGATGGTAGGCGGGGATACCCTCGCGGCGCGCGCGCTCCAGGGCCGTGGAGCCGGAGTTGTTGCTGACGACGGCGCAGGTCCGGGCGTCCAGACGGCCCTCCTTGCAGGCATCGATGATCGCCTGCAGGTTGGTCCCGCTATGGGAGGCCAGCGCACCTAGCCTGAGCAGGTTAGCCCTCCCAGCCCGAGCGTCATCTGGGGATCTGGCTCAAAAGCTGACCGATCCTGGCCAACGCACCGGGGTTTCTCTCCTCGATTGCCAGGTCGCGCGCAGCGCGCAGCTCGATCATCGCCGCGCCGAACCGCTCGTCCTTGATTAGGCGCTCCGCCCTCTGGAGGCGCGATGCGGCATTATCGGGTACAGTTGCGGTCCCCAGTGTCGCACCTATGACCAGAAACGCCACCACGGCCGCCAGGACCAGCCACCTGCGGACCGCCACGCCCACCAACACCAGGCGGTACTCTTCTCCGAAAGGGACCGGCAGCGACACGCGTCGGTACTGTGGAGAGAGGGCCAGGCCGACCGCGAACCCAGCTGTCAGGCCACCCAGGTGGGCCCAGTTGTCTATCTCCGGCGTCGCAAAGCCGAAGAACAGGTTGATGGCCAGAAGGACCGCGATTCCCGAAAGGCTCTGTCGCGCCGCGTCTCCGAGCACGTGTCGACCGGAGACAAAGAAGGCGGCGAAGGCACCCATGACTCCGAAGATGGCACCACTGGCGCCGGCACCGACCGTGATATCGTTCAGCAGGTAGCTGGCTACGCTTCCCGCCAGGCCGGCCAGGATGTATATGGCCACGAAGCGAGAGTGGCCGTACAGGCGTTCCACCACCGCTCCGAATATTAGAAGCCCGATGGAGTTGAACAGGAGATGCACGAAGCCGACATGGAGGAACATAGCGGCAAACAGGCGCCAGTACTGTCCGTCGGCAATGTAAGGGGCGAACATCGCCCCGAACTTCAGCAGCACTTCGGGGTCCTGGGAGCCGCCGGACATCTCCATGATGAGCCAGACCAGGAGGTTGGCCGCTACGAGCGCCCAGGTGACGACGGGCCTCGCCCCTGTACTCAGTTCCGGAATTCCGAACCGCACTCAGGCATCCCCTCGAAGAGCGTGGTGACCGTACCCGACTGTTTTACGATAGCACCAGCACCGAGACAGGCACAAGGAAAGGGAGGGATGCGGTGCTTGACAGGCCTCCAACACCGGGCCGACGCGCTCCCGTTTTCGGCCGGGTACAGTAGCCCCACCCCAAATTCCTCGTCGCCATTCCCCGGAAGGCCTCCACGGAAGCACGCAAGTGGCACGAGCGTGCTCCAGCCCCGGCGAAGAGCTAGATAGACGGGCGCTGCCAGCCACCCAGGGCCGACTCCAGGCGCGCCGCCAACGCAAGCGCGACGTCCTCCCGCCAGGGCCGGGCCACCGCCTGCACTCCGATGGGCAGCCCCTCGGGCGATGTCCCGCCGCGAACGACCGCGCCGGGCCAGCCCGTCTGGTTGTACGCGCCCGTATAGGTGAAGGCGTGCTTGTTGGCATCGTCGAAGGTTACACCGTGCTCGGGCGCCGGGAACGGCGCCACCGGGCACAGGATGGCGTCGTAGCCCTCCATGAAGGAGAGCATGGCGCTCCGGTACTCGTCCAGCCTCTCGAGAAGCGCGGTGAACTCGTCCGCGGAGACCACCTTGGCCTCATCCAACCTCTTCTGCAGCCACGGGTGCGGCTCCGTGGTGCCCGCCTTGTCCAGCAGCCTCCGCACCCAGGCCCGGCCATCGGCGCCGGTGATGTCCGCCAGGTCCGGAAGCATGTCCAGGGCCTTGGGACGCTCCTCTTCCACCGAGCATCCCGCGTCCGTCAACGCCCTGGCGGCGCTCCTGACCACCTCGACCGTTTCCGGGGTCGGGTCCATGATCCCGTTGGAGGTATGGAAGGCGACCCGTAGCCCCCTAAGGTCGAACTTGTCAGGGTTGTGCAGGGGCATGTCGATGATCGCCGGGTCGCGCCAGTCGGGCCCGGCTATTATGGGGAGGGTAAGGGCCAGGTCCTCGACGAACCGGGCCATGGGCCCGTTCTGGGTGGTGGAGTCGAAGGCGCCGAGACCGTAGGGGACGATATGGCCAGTCCTGGGGACACGCCACGAGTTGGGCTTCAGGCCAGCGATGCCGCAGAAATGGGAAGGAAGCCGGACGCTCCCACCCGTGTCGCTGCCCATGTCCAGAGGCGAGCCGCCTGACGCGAGGATGGCACCGGCGCCGCCGCTGCTGCCGCCGGGGGTACGCAATATGTCGTACGGGTTGTTCGTTCGGCCGTAGACCAGATTGTCTGTCTCGCCTGCCAGGGTGAGCTCAGGGGTATTGGTCTTGCCAAGGAGGATGGCGCCGGCGCCGCGCAGCCGGGCGACGACAGTCGAGTCCTGCTCAGGCACGAAGCCGGCCCTGCCCTTGGTCCCGCCCGTAGTGACCACACCCTCGGTGTCCAGAGAGTCTTTAATCGTCATGGGGACGCCGTGCAGTGGCCCGATGACGTCACCGCGGGCCAGGGCCTCGTCGGCCCGGCGGGCCTCCGCCAGGGCCCTGTCCCCGGCCAGCTGTACGACGGCGTTGAGCCTCGGATTAACCTCGTCGATACGCCGCAGATGGGCCTCTACAGCCTCCACCGCGGAGACGGTCTTGTCGCGGACCGCCCTGGCGATGGCCTTTGCCGACTGGTAGATGATCTGGTCCATGATGTTTGCTCCTCGCGCTAGCGGCTTCGGCCCCCTATCCCTTCGCCAGGCTCAGAGCCCGCACTGAGTTCACCGAAGTGACAGGCCTAACCCTCCCCCAGAGGGTCCTCAAAAGACGTCGGACCGCATCAGGTCTTCGTAGGTCTCGCGGCGCCTGATGAGCCGGGCCTGGCCGTCCTTGACCATGACGATAGGGGGCCTGGGGTTGAGGTTGTAGTTGCTGGCCATCGCCGGGGCGTAGGCCCCCGAGGAGGGTATCGCAACTAGGTCGCCGGGCTCCATGGCCGGTAACGCGACGTCTCTGATGAGCACGTCGCCCGACTCGCAGTACTTTCCGGCCAGCGTCACCGTCTCCTCAGGCGGGTCCG
>JADFHV010000201.1 GCA_022566975.1 Chloroflexota bacterium | reverse complement strand
TCCACTGGTGCTGGGGGGACTGGCATTTTTCGGCCTGGCCTCCCTCGGGGCGGCAGTGGCACCCAGCCTGTGGGTGGTGCTCGTATTCCGCGTGCTGCAGGCTGCCGCCGGGGCCCTGATCATACCCAATGGCTTCGCTCTGGCCCGCCAGATCGTGCCCGAGGCTCGAAGGGGGAGAGGATTCGGCCTGATCGGGGCCGCGGTGGGAATAGCCGCCGCGTCGGGGCCTCCCCTCGGTGGCGTACTGGTCGAGACGGCGGGCTGGAGGGCCATCTTTTACGTAAACCTCTTGCTCGTGGCGCCGGCACTCTTCCTCGGCTGGAGGTGGCTCCCGGCCGGCTACCGGTCCGATGCCAGGCGCCCCTTCGACATCGCGGGAGCCATCATGCTTCCGGCGGTCCTGGCAGGCTCGGCGGGACTCCTCATGACCATTGGACGCGACGTAGGCGTCTTGACGCAGGTCGGAGCCGGCCTGGCAATCGTCGCCGTCGCACTTGTGCTCGTCTGGAGGGAGCTCGGGCACCCGGACCCCGTATTCCAGCTCAGGCTGTTTCGCAACCGCGCGTTCGCCGCGGCCGGCGGTGGGGTAGGACTGAGCAATCTGGCGATGTACACTCTCCTCCTGTCGGTACCGATCCTTCTGGCGCAGAGAGGCGGCTCTTCGAGTCTCGAGATCGGCGTTGTGCTGACCGCTCTGTCCGCGTCGATGATAGTAATGGCGCCTTTCGGGGGGTTCCTTGTCGACCGGTTTGGAAGGCGAGTGCCCACCGTGTTGGGGCTGGGGCTACTGACTCTTGGGACGGCGCCGATCGCCATGGCCGGCGCCGCGGTAACCTTGCCTACGCTGGTCGTCAGCCTGGCAGTCGTGGGAATAGGGCTCGGCGTGGCGACCCCAGGCTTGCAGACGTCGGCGGTGGAGTCGGTCGCAGAGAGCGAGGCCGGCGTGGCCTCGGGTCTGTACTCGACTAACCGCTACCTGGGCAGCATACTGGGAACCGCCATCCTCGCCGGGCTCTTGGGCGGTGACCGGAGCGACTTGAGCGGCCTGGATACCCTGTTCGTAATCGTGCTCGTCGCGGCGCTACTGGCGACCCTCGCGGCCCTGGGCCTGCGGGCCCGGCCCGGCGTGGCCTCGGCGGGCTAAGACCCTCCGACGAGATGTTGTGTCGGAGTCGTCGCGGTGGTAACCTAACCGGGCTTCCGGCAGCGTGCGCAGTGGCCGGAGCTGGGGAAACATCGTTATGCACCTGGCGGTTGACGGTTACGGCGCCGACCCCGAAAAGCTGAAGGACGAGGGGCTGGTCTTGGGGTTCCTCGACCATTACCCCTCGAGCATCGGGATGACCAAGATCATTCCGGCCCAGGTCTATACCTACCATGGGCGCACGCCCGAGGACTGGGGCATCTCCGGCTTCGTGCTGATCGCGGAGAGCCATATCAGCGTCCATACCTTTCCGGATCGACGGCACGTGAACATCGACATCTTTTCGTGTAAGGACTTCGACGTCGACGCCTCTCTCGAGGAGATCGAAGAGACCTTCTCGCTATCCGAGACAAAGGTCTGGACCCTGGACAGGGGCCTCGACTACGACACCCCTCGGGCGGCCTACGGCGGCATGGTCGGGGAGCGAGTCAGACTCCTACCGGTCGCTCGTATTTCAGATGCCCGGTAGGGACGACCGCGTCCTGGACGGCCTTCCCGTCCACTGGGACACGTTCCTCGACACGCCGCCTGCCGAGGCCGACCGGTCCGCAGCCCGTGTCGTGGTCATCCCCGTGCCCTACGACGCCACGACCTCCTACCGGAGCGGCGCCCGCGACGGCCCCGCGGCCATCATCAGGGCATCCAGGCACCTGGAGGACTACGACCTCGAGCTGGACCGCGACGTCTCGCTCATAGGCATCCATACGGCACCCGCCGTCGAGCCCGCGGCCGGCGGCCCGGAGGCTACCATCGGCCGCGTCCGTGACGCCGTCTCCCGATTCGCGTCCACCGGGAAGCTCGTGGCGCTGCTGGGCGGCGAGCACACTATCACGGTGGGCGCGGTGCAGGCGCTAAAGGACATCCACCCAGACCTGTCGGTGCTCTACCTGGACGCCCACGCCGATCTGCGGGACCAGTACATGGGCACTCGATGGGGTCACGCGTCGGTAGCGCGGCGGGTCCTCGAGCTGTGCCCGCTGGTGGAGGTCGGCGTCAGAAGCCTCAGCGCAGAGGAGAGAGACTTCATCCGCGAGGCCCAGGTCCCTGTCTGTTTCAGGCTGTCGAGCCGGGGCGAGCCGTTCGATCCATCAGACGAGGTGCTGAAGTCGCTATCGCCGACGGTGTACGTCAGCATCGATCTCGACGTCTTCGACCCGTCCGCCGTGGCGGCGGTGGGAACGCCCGAGCCGGGCGGCCTGACGTGGGACGAGGTTACGCGCCTGCTGCGGACCGTCGGGGAACGGCGGACCATAGTAGGGTTCGACATCACCGAGCTGAGCCCGGGAGAAGGGCCGGAGGCCGGCGCGTTCACCGCGGCCAAGCTGGCGTACAAGCTCATGGGGTACGCGACTCATCCGTAGGCGCCGGGCAGACACACAGGTCTGCCCCTGCGCTCAAATTCTTGGAGGTGTCGCCTCACGTACGCATCTCAATTTCGTAGGGGCGCACCTGCGTGTGCGCCGTGGTCACGGGCAGACACATAGGGCTGCCCCTACGCTCACCTTCCAGGAGGTGTTCGACCCGCCCGCCCGGCCGGTCATGGCGCGGCGCAGGGGCCTGGCCCCTACAGGTCCAAAGGGCGGCCGTGCTAGAATAGACTGCGCAAGGCTGCGAGAAGACGGCCACCGCCGGGAGAGACCGTACCTCGATGACCAACGGACAAAACATCGTCTACATGGACTACGCAGCCACCACGCCGGTGCGGCCGGAGGTCATGGAGGCTGCCTTACCTTACTTCACCACCAGCTTCGGCAATCCCTCCAGCATATACACCCTCGCCCAGGAGGCAAGGAAGGCCGTCGACGAGTCTCGTGAGACCGTTGCCAGGGTCCTGGGGGCTCGCACCAGTGAGATCGTGTTCACCAGCGGAGGAACGGAGTCGGACAACGCGGCGCTGAAAGGCGTCGCATTTGCGCTCCGCCACCTGGGCAGCCACATCATCACAACGAGCGTCGAGCACCACGCCGTCCTTCACACCTGCCACCAGCTCGAGCAGTTTGGCTTTGACGTGACCTACCTGCCGGTCGACGAGTACGGGCTGGTGGAGCCCGACGACGTGGGCCGGGCCATCCGGGAGGGGACGATCCTGGTCAGCGTCATGCTGGCCAACAATGAGATAGGCACCATCGAGCCGGTGGCCGACATTGCCAGGGTGGTCAAAGAGGAGGCGAAGCGCCGTGGACAGACCATCATCATCCACAGCGACGCGGTCCAGGGCGCCGCATTCCTCGATCTCGACGTCAGGTCCCTGGGTGTCGACTTGATGAGTCTCTCGGGCCACAAGGTCCACGGGTTCAAGGGCACCGGCGCACTGTACGTAAGGAGGGGCACCCCGTTCGAGCCGCAGATAATGGGGGGTGGCCAGGAGCGCCAACGCCGGTCCGGCACCGAAAACGTCCCGGGGATCGTCGGTATGGCCGAGGCGCTGCGCCTGGCCGCCGAGGAGCGCGAGTCGCTTTACACCCAGTGCCGATACCTCAGGGATAGGATCATCGCAGGCATCCAGGATACCGTGGACCACACGTACCTGAACGGGCATCCGACGCTCAGGCTGCCCAACAACGCGAACATCTGCTTCGAAGGGATCGAGGGAGAGCCGATCCTCCTCGGGCTGGACTTCGCCGGTATCTCCGCATCCAGCGGGAGCGCCTGCTCCTCGGCCTCTCTTGAGCCGTCGCACGTGCTCACCGCCATAGGGCGACCGGCGGCACTGGCCCAGGGCAGCCTCCGGCTCAGTCTTGGGCGCGACAACACGGAAGACGAGGTCGACTACGTACTATCGGTCTTGCCAGGTCTGGTGAGCAGACTCAGGGCGATGCCCTCGCTCTCTGCTGTCGAGTAGCCGGCCGATCTCCGCACCTACCCCATGAAATGGAGAGAGATACCCCTGCTCCGGGCGGCCCCAGCGCTGAGGCGATACACCGCCGGCCGAGGCGGGCTGCTGGCCGTGTTGGCGGTCCTGGCAGCACCGATCATCATGGCGGTGCTGGCCGGCTGTGGCGGCGGCGGGACCAAGGGCACGGCCGCGGTGGGAAGAAGTCTGGAGATCCATCTGGGCGAGTTGGTGATCGCCCAGAAGATCTTCTACGAACAGGGGCCGGAGCACCGCATCATCCAGGCCAGGGCCTCCAACCGCCAGCTGGCGCTGGTGAACGTCATCATCGTGAACAGGACCAGTACGGTGATCCCCTTGAAGATCGAGAAGGAGGTCGCTAAGCTGGGAGACCGACGGGGTCAGAGAATCGACGCCCTGGACCCCTTCGAGTCTTCGAAGGTGACGGAGACGCCGGAGCTGGAGGAAGAGAACAAGTACCTGCCTTTCCTGTGGGACGAAGTGGAGCTCCCGAGACAGACCCAGGTGTCCGGATGGATGGTCTTCGAGGTACCCAAAGGGCTCAGGCTGGGCTCTTTCTGGTGGGACGAGGTAGACTTCATAATACTGGACTTCCCCGAGTGAGGGCGGGGATAGAATCCTGCCTGCCTGAC
>JADFHV010000003.1 GCA_022566975.1 Chloroflexota bacterium | reverse complement strand
CGATTCTGGTCGAGCCGCCGGGGAACATGCAGGTCATCAAAGACCTGGTAGTCGACTTCAAGCCCTTCTGGGACAAGATCAAGGCGGTGGAGCCGTGGCTGCAGAACCGCGGTCCAGAGCCCGAGGCCGAGTACATCGCTCCCAACGAAGCCATGCTTCACCTGGCAGACGTGATGAGCTGCATCATGTGCGGTGCCTGCGTCTCCGACTGTACCGTCCTTGAGGTGGACTCCAACTTCCTGGGCCCCGCCGCGCTGGCGAAGGCCTATCGGTTCGTCGCCGATCCCCGAGACGACGCGGACCGCGAGCGGCTGGGCGCCCTCAACGAATACGGAGGGGTGTGGGACTGCACCAGGTGCATGGCGTGCATCGAGGTATGCCCCAAGAGCGTCGCCCCGATGGACCGTATCATGGCGCTGCGAGACCAGGCCATGGAGGCAGGGTACACCAACACCTACGGCGCGCGGCACGCGGAGGCGTTCGCGGAGTCCGTGGGACACAGCGGGTGGCTGGACGAGCTCCGGCTGCCCATCAAGACCTTCGGAATATTCAATATCAAAGAGATGCTGAAGCTGTTGCCTATAGGCATCAGGGCCCAGCTAGCAGGGAAACGGCCGCCCATTTTCCACAAGAGCATCCCGGGCGCGGAGAATATCCGGCGTCTATTCGAGAAAGCAGGCGACAGGCGATGAGGTATGCCTTCTACCCGGGGTGCGTGGCCCGCGGCGCGTGCCCAGAGCTGTACGTGGCCACGACCGAGGTGTGCGAGCGGCTGGGCATCGAGCTGGACGTGGAGTCGATGAGGGGTGCGTCCTGTACCGGCTCAGGCGTCCTGCAGGAGAAGAACGAGCGCCTGGGTGACACCCTGAACGCGCGCAACTTCGCGCTGGCGGAGCGCTCCGGTCTGCCGCTTATGACCATCTGCAGCACCTGCCAGGGCGTGATGTCCCAGGCCAAGAGTCGCCTCGACAAGAGCCAGGACTACAGGGCCGAGATCAACGCCGACCTCGCGGAGGAGGGCCTGGAGTACAAGGGCACGGCGGACCCACGGCACCTGCTCTGGATCCTGCTTGAGGACGTCGGCCTCGACAAGCTCAGGTCCATGGTCGTCCGCCCGCTGACGGGCTTCAGGGTCGCGCCGTTCTACGGCTGTTACATCGTCCGCCCGTCCTCCGCTCTGGGATTCGATGAGCATCCCGAGCGTCAGGACTCCCTTGAGCGTGTCATCGAAGCCGTCGGTGCCGAGGTGGTGGACTTTCCTGGCAAGACGCTGTGCTGCGGCTTTCCGATCCTGACCATCAACCAGACGAACTCAGTCAAGATGGTGGCCAATCACACGCTGGACGCCAAGGACCGCGGCGCCGCGGCCATGGTCACACCTTGCCCCCTGTGCCATCTGAACCTGGACGGGTACCAACCCAACGCCGCGGCCGCGGCCAAGAGGCCCATAAACCTGCCGATTATCCACCTGCCCCAGCTCCTCGGCCTCGCCCTTGGGATCGACCCCAAGGTGATGCGCCTGAACAAGCACATGGTCTCCACCAAACGGCTTCTCTCCGAGCTGGCCCTTACCCCCTGAGCCGATAGCTCCTCCTGATCCGTTACGGTCAAACTACGGCAAGAGACCCAGACTCCGTGCGCGCATCTAGCAACCGAAGTTCAGAGGAGACAAACACTTGAGCCTGCTCACCGGGCTGGCCCTGAGACGGCGGTCGGTGACCGTTTTGATAGTGCTCATTGTTCTGGTGGGGGGCTTTCTGACTTACCGAGCCCTTCCTGTAGAGCTGTTTCCTGAGATCGAGTTCCCCCTGGTCACGGTGTCCACCTTCTACCCCTCGGCTAACCCGAGGGCCGTGGTCCGGGACGTGACCGAGCCCATAGAGAACGCCATTTCCGGTGTGGACGGGCTGGAAGACATCCAGTCTGTCTCTTCTGAGAACCGGTCTTCGGTGCTGGCCAACTTCAAGTTCGGTACCGACATGGACGAGGCCGAGCGCTCCATTGTAGGCAACTTGAGCAGCATTCGCTTCCCTGCCGGGGTGGAGCAACCCAAGGTGGGCCGCATCAATCCCGACAACTTCCCTGTACTCCTGCTCAGCCTTCTGGGAGACCGCGAGATACCGGAGCTACAGCGCATCCTTGACACCCTGGTCCTTCCGGCGATATCGAGCGTTGAAGGCGTGTTCAGTGTGGACATAACCGGCGGTGTCGACCGGCAGGTGGTGGTTACGGTGGACCCGGACAGGCTGTCGGCGATGGGAATTTCCTTGTTTCAGGTATCCAGCGCTCTCAGCGAAAACAATGTGACCATGCCGGCCGGGGCCATTACCAATGAGGGTCAGACCTTCCCCGTGCGGACGACTTATACATACGGCTCGTTGGAGGAGATCAATAGTCTGGTGGTCGGCTTCGCGGGCGACGGGCGGTTGGCGCAGCCCGCAGCGGACGGGTCTGGGTCCGGGGCCACGCAATCTACTGGCGCGTCGCAGCCGAGGCCGGTCATGCTCTCAGATGTTGCCGACGTTACCCTCGGGGCGGGGATCGCCTCCAGCATCTCTCGGACTAACGGCAAACCCAGCCTCGGCATCAGCGTCCTCAAGGACCCCGACGCCAACACCGTGGACGTAACCACAGGCGTGCTGGAAGCGCTGGCATCGATCGCGGACCTTCCGCCTGACATACAGATTGTCACCATATCCAACGACGGGCCGGAGATACAGGCCCAAGTTGACAACCTTCAGCGGGAGGCCCTTCTCGGGTTTCTCTTCGCCATCGCCGTCGTCTTCATCTTCCTGGTGACCTTGCGGCCCACGCTGCTCAAGGGAATACTTCTTACAGTGAGACCCACGGCGGTCATCGGCATGTCGATACCCCTGAGCATTTTCACGGGGATCCTCCTCATGGGGCTGAACGGCATGAGCCTTAACCTCATGACCCTTGGGGGACTGGCGATCTCGGTGGGCCGGGTCGTCGACGACAGCATCGTAGTGCTGGAGAACGTGTACCGGCACATGCAGCGGGGCGAGGACCGGCTGCAGGTTGTACTGACAGCTACAAGAGAAGTGGCCCCCGCGATCACGGCCTCTACACTGACCACCATTGTCGTCTTCGTTCCCTTGGCGTTTATCCAGGGCCTGGTCGGTTCCTTCTTTCTCCCCTTTGCCATCACCGTCAGCTTCGCGTTGGCCGCGTCCCTCCTGGTTGCATTGACGGCGGTGCCGGTACTGGGGGCTATCCTATTGCGGCCGGGCGACTTCCCAGCAGGGGAGGCCACAGAGGGCGGAAGCGGTGACGGGGAGACCTGGATTCAGCGGGCCTACACGCCCATCATCCTGTGGGCGTTGCGGCACAAAGCCGCCACGCTCCTCTCGGCCTTCGTCCTCACGGTGGGGAGCCTGGGGTTGATCGCACTGATCCCGATCACCCTCTTCCCTTCGGGGGGTGAGCGTTTCCTTGTCATCGATTTGGAGCTTCCCGCCGGCGCGTCCGCCGATGCCACTTTTGCCGAAGTCGATCAGGTGGAGGGTGTGCTGGCCGAGCTGGTAGACAGGGGTATTGCAGAGGTGTACCAGACCACTGTAGGCAACCCCGACAATGCCTTTGGCCCCGGCGCTGCCCTCGGCCCTGGGGGTCTTAACCGTGCCAGCATCTTCGTGCGGCTGGCCAAGGGAGCACCGGAAGACGTGGTGGAGACCCTGAGGGCCACGTTGGCCGGCGACCGCGGACGGACGGTCACCGTCACCGAGCTAGGTGGTGGCCCGCCCACGGCCGGCCTGGAGGTGAGCATTACCGGAAACGACTACCAGGCCATCTCCATCGTGGCCAGCGGGCTCGCGGCCGACTTCAGCCGGATCGATGGCATCGTTAACGTCAGCAGCGATGTTACCGAGGCGAGAGATGAGATCGTCATCAACGTCATACCTGCGAAGGCCGCATTGCTGGGGCTGACCACGAGAGACGTCTCGCTTCAGGTCAACCGGTTCCTGGTCGGCCAGACGGTCACCCAGGTCGAGCTAAACGGTGCCCCGACGAGCGTAGTCTTGAGGGGAAGGGCAGAGGACGTGGACAGCATCGACAAGATCGGTGCCCTCGCTATCGCGGGCCCTCGCGGGTCGGCCCGCTTGAGTGACATCGCAGAGGTGGCCTTCGAGAAAGGGCCTGTCACCGTTAGCCGCTCAGACGGCATCCGGTCTGCCAGGGTCACGGGCGCCATCACCGCTGAGGATACCCAGTCAGTGGGCCGGAAGGTACAGGCAAGGATTGATGCCTTCGACCTGCCTCCGGGAATCGAGGTGACTACGGGCGGTATCTTCCAGCAAATAGCTGAGGGATTCCAGGATATATTTCTGGCCATGGGAGTAGGTGTGCTTCTTGTGTACCTGGTAATGGTTGCCAGTCTTGGGTCGTTGCGCAACCCCTTCGTGATCGTCATGAGTCTGCCCCTGGCCCTCGTGGGCGCCCTGGCTGCTCTGGCCATCACCGGACGAACGCTGGGGCTGCCAGCCATGATGGGAATCCTCCTGCTGGTGGGCATCGTGGTCACCAACGCTATCGTTCTCATCGCCTTCGTGGAGCAGCTTCGACAAAGTGGCATGAGCGTCCCCGACGCGTTGGTCCATGGGGGACGGGTACGCCTGCGGCCGATACTGATGACGGCCTTTACTACCAGTTTCGCACTATTGCCACTGGCCGCCTTCGTGAGTCAAGAAGGAGGCATCATCGGCGCTGAGCTGGCGACCGTGGTCATTGGAGGTCTCGTCAGCTCCTCGTTCCTGACCCTGATTGTCGTGCCGGTAATCTATACGATGATGCACGTGTCATTGCCGTGGGCATTCGGTAGGTTCGGCCGAGCGATTCGTCAGAAAGCGACACTCTAGAGCCTTAGCTCTCTGTCTCATGACCTTCTTCACATCCCGCTCGAGCACCCTCCGAGGGTTCGCGTCGCGACAAGCCACGCAATAATCCCAGGGGTTCCGAAGGACGAGGCCCTTTTGCGGGCGCCTGGGTCGACCCCCAGGGCAATGAGCCTCAACCGCCACATCGTCTCCACCAAACGGCTTATCTCCGAGCTGGCGCTGGCTCCTTAGCTTCCGCGCGTCCGCCCCGGTCATCCGGAGAGCTCACACTCCCCGGCCCTTGACACGTGCTGGCGCCTGTGATAAAAGAACGAAGCTTCGTTTTTATAAACGAACGAACGCTCGCTCGTTATCGGGAGGTGCTCATGGCCCCGAAGGTTACAGAAGCCCACCGGGAGGCGCGCCGCCAGCAGATCTTGGAGGCCTCCTTCGCCTGCTTCGCCCGCGAGGGTTTCCACCAGACCACCATGCAGGACATCTGTCGAGAGGCGGAGCTGAGTCCGGGGGCAGTCTACGGCTACTTCCAAGGCAAGGAGGACATCATTCACGCGAGCTTCGAGCAGTGCCAGGCGCACGCCCTGGAGGTTATCGGCTCGGCCACTCGGCAAGAGGACACCGTGGCCGTCTTGGACCAGCTTGTGGAGCACATGTCGGTCCTGGACGCTGCTGAGGCCGCGGTGTGGCTGAGAATGACGGTCCAGCTATGGGCCGAGGCCCTGCGCAGCCCGGCCCTCATGGACGCCCATTCCAAGGTGTTCCACGACATATGGCGTCAGGCGCTGACGGGCATCTTCTCGCGGGCGAGAGACCTAGGCGAGATCGACCCCGACCTGGACCCACAGGCGGTAGCCCAGGTCCTGATGTCGCTGTGGCACGGCCTGGAGCTCCAGAAAGCGCTCTACCCGGAGCTGGACATCTCGAAGTACGGCGCGGTCGTCAGGGCAATGTACAGCAGCCGGTTCTGGACCGGGCCACCACCGGACGGCGCGCGTGCCCAAGCGCCCAACGATTTCGATGAATGAGCACCGCTTCGTCGCTGTCATCGAACGCCGGCTGCCGACTCTTACGCGTTTGGAACGATGAACGGGAGGAGCTATCGTGGCGATCAACCTGTCTACTGAGGCCCTGGCCCGCGTCAGCGCCCGCCATCCGTGGCGAACAATAGCGGTCTGGGTCGTGCTGATCACGGTGGCCGTGGGCCTGAACGCCACGCTGCTGGGCGACGCGCTGACGACGGAGTTTTCCTTTACCAACAATCCCGATTCCCAGAAGGCCGACCGGTTGCTGGAGGATAGGCTCAGGGGGCCAAAAAAGGCCAGCGAGATCATCGTCGTCCAGCACCAGACCTTGGAGGTCGACGAAGGGGCGTTCCAGGAGCGCGTCGAGTCGCTGTACCAGCAGATCGTGGCCCTGGGCGGTGACAAGATCGCTGGAGGGACCCACTACTACCAGTCCGGGGACGAGTCACTGGTCTCCCGCGACAGGAAAACTACGATCATGCCGCTCTCCATGGCTGGGAGCTTCGACGAAGCGACGGAGAACGTGGAAGAGGTTCTCGAAATCGTCCGGCGGGTAAACGGGACAGATGGCTTCACCGCGCTGATCGCCGGCGAGTCCAGCATCGCGTTCGAGAGCAACGAGCTGGCCGTGGCGGACATCGAACAGGGCGAGAAGATCGGCGTTCCGATTGCCCTGATAATCCTGCTGGTGCTGTTCGGCGCGGTCGTAGCGGCCCTGATCCCCATCTTCCTGGCCGCCGTGGCCATCATAGTAGCCCTGGGAGCGACGGCGCTGCTGGGTCAGGTGTTCGACCTCATCTTCTTCGTAACGTTGATGATAACCATGATCGGCCTGGCGGTGGGCATCGACTACTCTCTCATCGTTGTGTCCCGGTTCCGAGAGGAGATGAGACGCGGCCGCGACAGGTTCGACGCCATAGCCCGAACGGGCGCGACGGCCAGCCGGACCGTGTTCTTCAGTGGCATCACGGTCGTCGTCGCGCTGTCCGGATTGCTGATCGTCCCCTCCAGCGTATACCAGAGTCTGGCCACCGGCGCGATTCTGGTCGTCGTTTCTGCGGTGGCCGCCTCCCTGACTTTGCTACCGGCGGCCCTGGCGTTGCTAGGCGAGAGGGTCGACTCGCTGAGGGTGCCGTTCATCGGCCGACGGCTATCCCGGCCTTCCAGGCAGAGTGGTGGCGGGTTCTGGGCATGGCTCACCGAGAAGGTGATGGCCTATCCGGTTGTCTCCATGATAGTAACGGCCGGGGTGCTGATCGCGGCCGCCGTGCCCGCCTTCGACATCAACACCGGGTTCAATGGCGTCGATTCCTTCCCTGACGAGGCGCAGTCCAAGGCTGCCTTCCTCGTTCTTGAAGAGGAGTTCTCGTTTGGCCTGGCCGCGCCGACGGAGATCGCCATCGACGGGGATGTAGAGTCTGAGCCGGTCCGCGCCGCCGTGGAGCGGCTTAGAGCGATCCTCGCCCAGGACTCCGACTTCTCTGGGGAGCTCCCACTCGAGGTCAGTCCCACTGGCGACCTGGGCCTTCTAACAGTCACAATCGCCGGCGAAACCTCCGGTGAGCGGGCCGTCAACGCGGTAAAGAGGCTCCGCAGCGAGTACATACCCGAGGCGTTCTCCGACGTGGACGCGGAGGTGCTGGTAACAGGGGCTACGGCCTTCAACATCGATTTCGTCGAGATCGCAGACCGCTTCATGCCCATAGTCTTCTCGATCGTCCTCGGCCTTAGCTTCGTGCTGCTGACGCTAGTGTTCCGCTCGATTGTCGTCCCCCTGAAGGCCATCGTCATGAACCTCCTCTCGGTCGGCGCGGCCTATGGGCTGATGGTCCTAGTGTTCCAGAAGGGGTTCGCCATCGACCTGCTGGGATTTCAGCGAGCGGAAGTGATCGACGCCTGGATTCCGCTGTTCCTCTTCTCGATCCTGTTCGGCCTATCGATGGACTACCACCTGTTCCTGCTGAGCAGGATACGGGAGCGCTACGACCAGACGGGGGACAACACCGCGGCCGTGAGCTATGGCCTCCGGGCCACGGCAGGACTAATCACCGGTGCGGCGCTGATCATGGTCGCCGTCTTCGGCGGGTTCGCCTCGGGCGTCTTGGTCTCGAACCAGCAGGTCGGGTTCGGGCTGGCGGTCGCCATATTACTGGACGCCACCGTAGTGCGCTCGATACTGGTTCCATCGAGTATGCGTCTGCTGGGGGACTGGAACTGGTACCTGCCTCGATTTTTGCAGTGGCTGCCCGACCTGCGGGTCGAAGCCGAGCCCGAGGCCGCCGAGGCGGCGGCCGATGACTGATCCACGTCAATAGGGCCTGCCTTCTTATGAATCACCGTAGCGGCAACGGAGGCTGCCACCATTTGGAGGTCTCGTTGACCTCCAGGCGCCGCACCCACTTGACCCACTCGAATCCCCGCTTCCCCGGGGCCACCAGCCGCAGCGGGAACCCGTGTCCGTGGGACAGCCTCTGACCACCCACATGGGTGGCCAGCAGATAGCCTCTCGCCTCGTCCATGGAGAAACGGCGGTAGTAGCCGGTCGTCGAGGTGAAGGTGACGCTGGCGGCGCCGTTCGTCGGCCTCGCCTGCTCAAGCAGCCGCGCGACGGAGACACCCCGCCACTCTTGGATCGAGTACCAGCCCCCGGTGCAGTCTATGGTCGCGGTGAGCTCGGCGTCGGCTACGAGATCGTCGTAGCTGAGGCGCACATCCCTCTCAACCGCTCCAGTCACAGTCAACCTGACCTCGGTGGCGTCGAGACGGGGCGGACGGTCGTTGAGCCATGACACCACTGGAAAGGCGTTGCCCGACATACTGTCGGCCTCGTAGGAGCCGGTAAACCGACGGTCCGCGCCGGCCAGGCGCCCCAGACTGGCGGCGGTCTCGCCCACGCGCCAAGCGGCAAACCCCACCACGACCGCTCCCGCCAGGCGCAGGAACGACCGCCTCTCGGCCCAGAATGACACCGGGAACCCCCGTGTGTGGTGGCGCGAGTGCCAGAGCAAGATGGGAGCAAGAACGACCCCAGCGTAGATATGCCAGCTCACACCGCTGAACCATAGGAAGCTGAAACGGCCGGCGAATGACCACGTAAGTCCCAGGCCGAGAGTCGCGATCAGCGTAACGGCCAGAACGATCGACGCCGCACGGGGTGCCAGCGAACGACGCCACCGGAGAGAGCCTGTGACGTTCCTGGCCTTCCAAAGCAGGATGGCCAGGATCGCGAAGCCCGCCACCCGATGGGCCTGCATGTAGATGGCCCAGTCGTGCGAGCCGGTCAGGAGGCCGAAGACGCCGCTCACCATCTCGGCTCCGATGAAGACAAGCAGAAGGGTGTTGGCCCAGGGGAATGCCATTCGGCCCTCGGTTCAGCGTAAGAGGACTACCCCGGCGTCGCCATCGACGGTAACAACCTGGCCGTCCCTGATGACCGATGTCCCGTACTTGACACCCACTACCGCAGGCAGCCCGTACTCTCGTGCAACGATGGCTGTGTGGGAAAGCACGCCGCCGGAGTCGGACGCCAGCGCGGCCACCGATGCGAACAGTGGTGTCCAGGTAGGGGTGGTACTGGTACATACGAGCACGTCGCCGGGACGGACCTTGTCGAAGTCGTCCGGCCCACGGACCACCCTCGCCGGTCCGGTCGCCGTCCCCCTGGAGCCGGACACGCCCCTAAGCGCCGTCGAGGCCCCGTCAGGCGGAAGGGCCATCACCGGTCCGACCATTCTCTGGAGCTCAGGCTGTACGAGAAGGCCGTCCTCGGGCGGAAGAGTCCCCAGCACAGGGGGCGGCGAGACCTTCATGAACCGGTCTCGCTCTCGCCTGCGTGCGTCCACCAGCCGCTGCATGTCTGTGGGCACGGGGTGGGACATCGCAGCCGTCAGCTCATCGATGTCCAGGTAGAACACGTCATCCGGTGATCTTAGGATTTCGCGACGGGAGAGACGCCCGCCCATCTCGGCGATGAGGATACGGAGCAGGGCCGTGCTTCCCTGGTCTATGTAGAAAGCGTGGTCTTCCTTTAGCGGCCACAGCTCCCTCGCCCTGTCGTAGGCGTCAAGGAACTCGTCCCGTTTCGCGTGCTCGGACCCGAGACTCCGCAGGGCCCGGTCCAGTAGAGACTTCGCGTGCTTCGCCTGCCCTTCCTGCTCCCGGTCCAGGTCGCGCGGGTCGCTGGAGAGGTAGCTCTTGATGTTGAGCAGGACGAACGACGGGTCCTCTATCCAGGACGGGTACACGTAGTCGAACCCGGTCGGCCGGTAGCCGTACACCGACAGGAACCGGTCCATACTCTGTATGAACCGGCGTCCGGCATCGGAGTTACGCAACCCCGGGAGAATCTCCTCGGGCCTTGATCCCTCCATGATGATGCTCTCAACCTCGGGCGCCTCCCGCGCCTTTTCGGCAAGGGACCTGAGCGCCCGGTCGGTCTCCAGGGTCATGTTGCCCATTCCCTGGAGGAGCTCATACGGCTCGCCGTCAGGGACGGCCCCCATGGCATCCCTGTAGAGCGCTGCCATGCGTTCGGCAGCCTCCGAGACGGGAAACACCACGAGGAAATGGAAGTACCAGTGGCGTTTTTGGATCTCGAAGAACTCTTCCAGCCGCTTCAGGAGCTTCGCATCGGACGCCGACTCGAGGTCAACCGCGCGCATGTACTCCAGGTCGCGCTCGAGAGCCGGTAGGAACTCGCTGTCCCACCGTTGGCGAGTGGAGACGACGGCGTCCTCAGTCGTTTGAGGGACGGCGCTCTCGTGGTCAGGGGTCGGTGGAGAGGGAACGAGGGCTGAGTACGAGTAGCCGTTGATCCGCCGCCTGAGGCTCCGACCCGTGCGCCCGCTGGCCCTCGCTGCCTCCGCCATTCCTTGGGTCACAGTGCGGTCCCAAACGGAGACGGTCATGGGCGACGCGGGGAGAGGACTATGGATGTCGTCCCAGCGCCACAGTAACAACCTCTCCTCCTCGCTCTCCCATGTGACCGGGAAGTCTGGAGGAACGGGCAACTCCTCGCCGGGGCGCGGTGTGCTGTATTTCACTTCTCAGGTGTCTTCGCTCAACGTAGATATCAATCACGCAAGGACCTGGAGGCCTTCTCTTGCGAAATCGTCGTCGAAAGCGAATACTCCCGCGTTCAGGGCCTCTGCCAGCACGAGAACGGTGCAGTCGACAAGGCTCAGGCGTCTCCCTTGACGACTCTTCAGGATGTCCCAAGCAGCCCGGTGGATTTCCCCGTCGACCCAAACGACCCCAACGACATCCCTGAGCGAATCCACAAATCTGTCCAGACTGTCGAACCCTAGCCGCCGGTGGATGAGGGCCATGCACTCCACCAGCACGTAGGAAGTGGTGTACATGTCCGCCCGTTGGTCCAAAAGGCCGGAATAGATACCATTCGCCCTTTGATGGAACTGATCGTCGGCGTCGGCTATCGCATAGAAGGCAGAGGTGTCTACGAGGAACTTCTCACCCATTTCGGTCGTCCCAAAGGTAACTGTCATGGTTAACGGAGACGTCCCTCTGACCACTGCGGCCAATTCCCACCATGGACAGGGCTTTGCGGCGATATTGGTATTCTTTCGGGTCTAGTCTTAAACTGATTAGCTGCCCGTCCCACGCCAGTGACAGCGTCACCCCCCTTACGAGTTCGAACGTGTGGTGTTCCGCTTTCCCTCTCAGGAACCTGA
The DNA here is from genome assembly GCA_022566975.1 of Chloroflexota bacterium. Next base: position 9,644 of record JADFHV010000003.1, on the reverse strand, counting down.
CCTTCTGGGGCTTTTCCGAGTCCAACGGCACCCCGAGTATGTGCTGTGCCATCTTCAGCAGCGTTTCTCGATACGGCGCTGTGTCCTCACGCAGCAGGGCAGCCAGCTCCAACGCCCGGCGGGCTTGCTCAGGCTCCAGTGTCCCGGACGTTTTATATTGGTCTACTGTCTCGGATAGTTTGCGGAGCCGGGACTCCCTTTCCCGTTCAGTCATGTAGCCCTCGAACACTGGAACTCTTTTGCGCCCACCGGAAGTGGACTGAAGGTGGAGTTCGATAGCGTTAGCCAACTTCGGAAAGGAACCCCAGAAGGCTGAGGGGTTCTCAGTGAACTGCCTAACTGCTATCTCTGCAATTTGAGTCAGGCTCCCCTTAGGAGTTGTGCGTCTTGGCTTGGTTCGCTCGGCTTGTTCGGCCTTCTTGGGCTGTTTTCTCAATTTCCCATTCACGGCAGTCTCCCAATGAATTCGTTCACAAGGCCGAGTAGGCGCCGTCTAATATAAAATGTCTTGGCTTCACCTGTTGGCCAGATTATGTGCTGGCCACCCGTTTCATCATTCGGGTTAGTCCGTCTTGTAGATCGGCCATACTTTCTACCCCATGAAGGCCACCCATTTGCCAACCCTTCACTCCGGAAATATCCGAAGTCAGTGACGGTATAGAGGGGCTTCCAGTCTCCGACCCAGTAGTCAAACGGTCTGTACCTGGACGCCGAACGTGTAGCTACATCCTCCGCCAATCGCAAGTGGTCCCATCGTCTCCGAATATCCACTTTGTTTAGAATTGAGCCTAAGAAATCGATCTTCACGTAGGGAAAGGCGCTTTGTAACATCGCGATTCGGTTTTGAATGAGCTCAATTCCTTGTAGTGAGAGCTCCTCCGGAATCAGCGGCACCACAAAGTAGTCAGAGGCGACTATGGCATTGGAAGTCACTGGCGAAAGGCTAGGCGGACAATCAATGAAGATATAGTCGTAATCGTCACGGACTTGATCCAGGTGACCTTTCAGTATTTCCCTGAATGACACGTTGAGTTTCGTTCCGTTCTCCAGCATGGTCAGCATGTCTTCATCAAGTTCACCTAGCGCTGGACTGCATACCAGGTTGTGCAGGTGTGTGTTCCGCACGATATTCGAGCACTCGCGGTTGATAGACGACCTGAGGTCCCAGGACTTTCCCTCCAAGGCCTGCGCGAACATGTTATAAACCGTACGTCCAGCCCCCTCTAGTTCCTTTATCCTGTCGGCCGACGTCGTCGCGTACGAGAGGTTGGATTGAAGATCGATATCAACGAGAAGAACACGGTCACGTGGCGCTAGAAACGCCAGTGCTTCCCCTATCGCGAGCGCCAGCGTACTCTTGCCCACGCCGCCTTTGAGGTTAATGAAGCTAACGACCTGCGCTGCCAACCCCAACTACTCCGTCCCGGTTCACGCCGCGGATGCCATGACCTCTACCAGCTCCCTGACGCCCGCCGCCGATTTTTGAAGAGCGTCCGACTCGTCGGGTGTAAGGTCAAACTCGACTATCTCCTCTACGCCGCCGGCGCCAAGCTTCACGGGCACACCGACGTACAGGCCATCGATGCCGTACTCCCCCTCCAAGTAGGCGGTGCACGGCAGTATCTCTTTCTTGTCCAGGAGCACCGCCTCGACCATCTGGGTGATGGCCGCCGACGGGGCGTAGTAGGCGCTACCCGTCTTGAGTAATGAGATAATCTCCGCGCCACCGTCCCGTGTCCGTTGAACGATCTCCTCGATACGCTCCTTGGAAAGCAGCCTGGTGATGGGTGTGCCGCCGACCGTTGTGGCGCCCACCACCGGGACCATGCTGTCCCCGTGACCCCCCAGGACGAAGGCCGATACCGCGTCCACGGAGACGTCCAGCTCCTCGGCCAGGAACGTGCTGAAGCGGGCCGTGTCGAGTATCCCCGCCATCCCCACGACACGCGCACTCGAAAAGCCGCTGACCTGGTACGCCCTCTGGACCATGGCATCCAGGGGGTTCGTCACGACAAGTAGGATGGACTCGGGGGAGCGCGTGGCCACCTCCTGGACCACACTGGTGACGATCTTCATGTTCGTCAGGAGGAGGTCATCACGACTCATGCCGGGCTTGCGGGCGACTCCCGACGTTATGACGACGATGTCGGACTCCGCGGTCTCATCGTAGCCGTTGGTGCCGATCACGGAGGCATCGCTACCGAGCACCGGGCCTGACTCCAGCATGTCGAGGGCCTTGCCCTGGGGCAGGCCGTCTATGATGTCGACGAGTACGACGTCGGCGTAGCCCTTGTCGAAGATGCGTTGGGCCGTCGTCGCACCGACGTTTCCCGCCCCAACCACCGTGACTTTACTGCGCATTAACCCTGTTCTCCTACGTACTCTTCCCATCGGGCGTCCACGTTCGGGTCCTCGACGGTGGCCATAAGGTAGTCGCCGAACTCCTTGCTGGTGGCCCCGGTGTCGCGCCCCGTCATAACCACCTTGCGCTCGTGCTGGCCGCATATGTCGATGGCCCTGTGCAGCCTGGCGCCCAAGTCGCTGAGGCCTATGTGCTCCAGCATCATGGCGCCCGCCCGGAGCAGCGAGCTGGGGTCGGCGTACTGTGCCCTGCCCTCCTGGACCATCCTCGGGGCGCTGCCATGAATAGCCTCGAACATGCCGTACCTCTTACCGATGTTGGCGCTGCCCGCCGTGCCCACACCTCCCTGGATCTGCGCCGCCTCGTCGGTGAGGATGTCGCCGTACAGGTTGGGCAGCACCAGCACCTGGAACTGCTTCTGACGCGCCGGGTTGATCAGTGCGGCCGTCATGAGGTCGATATACCAGCCGTCCCACTCTATTTCTGGGTAACCTTTCGAAATACGCCTCGCCACATCAAGAAATTTGCCGTCCGTGGTCTTGACGATGTTGGCCTTGGTAACGACCGTGACCCTGGTCTTTCCGGTCCGCCGTGCGTGGGCGAAGGCCGCCTCGATGATCCGCTCAGACCCCTGGGTCGTGATCACCCTGAAGTCGATGGCCAGGTCAGGGGTCACGTTGATGCCCTGGCTTCCCACCGCGTACAGGTCCTCGGTGTTCTCCCGGAAGAACGTCCAGTCGATCCCCTCGCTCGGTAGACGCACGGGCCGGATGTTGGCGAACAGGTCCAGCTCCCTCCGCATGGAGACGTTGGCGCTCTCGATGTTAGGCCACCCGTCGCCCCGCTCCGGGGTGTGCGTGGGCCCCTTCAGGGTGACGTGGCACTTCTTGATCTCTTCCAGCACGTCGTCAGGGATGGACTTGAGCTGCTTGGCCCTGTTGTCGATGGTCAGGCCCTCTATCACTCGAAAGTCGACCCTACCCGCCTCAACCTGGTCTCGCAGCAGGTACTCAAGGATCCGCTGGGTCTCCTCGCTGATGGTGGGGCCTATGCCGTCGCCACCTATCATCCCGATTAAGATGGGACTGATGGCACCGTAGTCGGTCCAGTCGCCCTCTTGCTTGAGGCGCTCTACTCTCTGCAGCTGCTCCTCCACGACGGCGCCAAAATGCTCCTTGGCGGCCTCTATCACCTGTGCGTTGCGCAATCCTCTACTCCTCCGCTCGCTGTGTACTCATCGGGGCCTTGGGGGTCTAGATAGCGATGGCGGCCAGAACATCGCCCGTCCTGACCGCTGACCCTTCTTGCAGGGGCAGGGAGCTGATGGTCCCGGCAATCGGGGAAGGCAAAACGTTCTCCATCTTCATCGCCTCCAGCACGACCACCGACTCGCCTTCAGCGACCTTCTGACCTACCTCGACGACATACCTGAGCACAATGCCGGGCATCGGCGCCGTTATCGTTGTCGTCTCGGCGGACGCCGGGGACGACGGAGGCCCTGGCTGACCGGGGGTCGCCTGGGCCGGAACGGCTTCGACGCGCGCCGACGGGCCTCTAACGACGGCACCCGAGGGCCTAGCCGGGTCGACCTCTATCTGGAAGAAGTCGTCCCCGACGTACACGTTAAAGAGCCGGGCGCGCGCGCTTCTAGCCGGGGCCTCCACTCGAAGTGGGCCAGTCTTGGACACTGCGTCCGACCCTGAGGGCGCCTCTTCGTCGAGCACCGGTGGCTTCATCTCATCGGGTACCGGGTCAAGCCCATGCTTGATTCGCAGGAAGCGCAGGCCCGTAGTCGGGTATAGCGCATAGGTCAGGACGTCCTCGATATCCGTCGAGAGCTCTCGTACCGCCTCCCGGGCCCTCTCCATCTCTGGCTCGACAAGCTCCGATGGAGCGGCGGTCGTGGGCTCCTGGCCCCTCTCGTAGTCCTTCAGAACCAGCCTCTGGATGTCCGCATCGACCTGCGCCGGCGGCCGGCCGTAGAGGCCGTAGAAGTAGTCCTTGACCTGGCCCGACACCATCTTGTAGCGGCCGAACAGCACGTTGCTTACCGCCTGAGAGCCCACCATCTGGCTTACGGGCGTCACCAGCGGCGGATATCCCAGCTCCTTGCGCGTCACCACGATGTCCCTGAGCACCTCGTCGAGACGGTCCAGCGCGCCGGCCTCCCGGAGCTGGGAGACCAGGTTGCTGGCCATGCCGCCGGGTATCTGGTGACTCAGGACCTTGGTATCTATCACGGCCGCTCTAGGGCTCCGCATGTGGTCGCTGTACTTGGGCAGGACAGACTCGAGGTAGTCTCCCATCTCGATGAGCTTGTCCAGGTCCAGGTTCGTCTGGCGCTCATTGTCCCTCAGTGCGACCACCAGCGGCTCAACCGCCGGCTGGGAGGTACGGAGCGCAAGAGGGGCGAGGCAGGCGTCCACCACGTCTATGCCCGCCTCGATTGCCTTGAGCACCGTCATGGAGGCCATGCCGCTGGTGTAGTGCGTGTGGAGCTGGAGGGGCACGCTGAGGATCTCCTTGAGGGTGGTGACCAGCTCGTATGCGTCATAGGGTGCCATCACCCCACCCATGTCCTTCAGGCAGATACTGTCGGCGCCCATCTCCTGAAAGCGTCTGGCCTTACCGACGAAGTAGTCCAGGTTGTAGATCGGCCCCCCCATGCGCCCTTCCGTAACCGAGTAACATATGGCCATCTGCAAGTGCTTGCCACTCGCCTTGATGGCCTCGATGGCCCGCTCGACGTTACGCTCGTCGTTGAGGGCGTCGAAGACCCGAAAGATGTCTATGCCCGTCTCGGCAGAGCGCTGAACGAAGGCGTCCACTATGTCGTTGGCGTAGTTGCGGTACCCAACCAGGTTCTGGCCCCTCAGCAGCATCATCAGCGGCGTCTTGGGCATGAGCCTCTTGAAGGTACGCAACCGGTCCCAGGGGTCCTCGGCCAGATAGCGTGTCGCCGCGTCGAACGTCGCTCCCCCCCACACCTCTACCGAGTGAAGGCCCAGGGAGTCCATGTCTGCCGCGATGGGCTCCATGTCGGCGATGCGCAGCCGTGTCGCCATCAGGCTTTGATGGGCGTCCCGGAACGTCGTATCGGTGATCTTAATGGGGTTGGCAGCCACTGCTAGGCCTCGTTACAGGCGCGATTGGACACACGATAGACGGTCAAGAATACCACCCGAGAGATCAGGCCCGCTGCCCTAGTCTCGGCCCTTCCATGAAAGGGCGCGCCAGAGCTGTGCGCCTTCGACCGGATGCCGCGCCGCCATCCTCCAGGCTCCGACGCCGGTGGATTGTGGGCTCGCCGCTCGCGCTTCGTCGGCCACAAAGGCCTCCACGGCAGCCATCACCGCCGCCACGAGCTTGGGGTCGCGTCCTGCACGGTCCGACGAGCGGATGGTCAAAGAGGGATGCTCCCATGCTTTTTGGGAGGCAAAGTCTCTCGTTTGTTGGCCAGCATCTCCAGGGCCCGGATGACCTTGGGCCTGGTCTCGATAGGGTCTATGACGTCGTCGATCATTCCACGGCTGGCGGCGATGTAGGGGTTCATCAGCCTGTCTTCGTAGTCACGCTCCAGCTCGACGCGGAGCTCTTGAGGCCGGTCCGACGCGTCGATCTCCCTTCTATGCAGGATGCTGACGGCCCCTTGCGCTCCCATCACAGCCACCTGGCCGGTCGGCCAGGCGTAGTTCACGTCGCCTCTCAGGCCCTTGCTGCTCATGACGATATACGCGCCGCCGTAGGCCTTACGTATCAACACGCTGATCTTCGGCACGGTCGCCTCGGCGTAGGCGTATATGAGCTTAGCTCCATGCCTGATGATCCCACCGTACTCCTGGGACGTTCCCGGCATGAAGCCCGGCACATCCACGAAGGTCACCAGTGGCACGTTGAAGGCATCGCAGAAACGGACGAACCTGGCTGCCTTGACCGACGATTCGATATCCAATACACCCGCCCGTTGGCTCGGCTGGTTGGCTACGACGCCGACCGGCCGGCCGTCCATGCGGCCTAAGCCAACGATGATGTTACGAGCGAAGAGCTCGTGCACCTGCATGAAGTCGCCATCGTCCACGACACCGGTTATGATCTCCAGCATGTCATAAGGCTGGTTTGGACTGTCAGGCACTATCTCAGCCAGTCGCTCGTCGCGCCGGCCGGGATCGTCGAAGGCGTCCTGCCTAGGGGGGTCCTCCATGCTGTTCAATGGCAGGAAGCCGAGGAGGCGGCGGATCTGCTGGAGGCACTCCTCCTCCGAATCGATGGCGAAGTGGGCCACTCCGCTCTTGGAGGCGTGGGCTTGAGCGCCGCCCAGCTCCTCGTGACTGACGTCCTCGCCGGTGACCGCCTTGATTACGTCGGGCCCGGTGATGTACATCTGGCCGACGCCGCTGACCATGAAGACGAAGTCCGTCAGGGCTGGGGAGTAGGTGGCGCCGCCGGCCGCGGGCCCAAGGATTGCGGAGATCTGCGGTACGACTCCGGACGCCCTGGTATTGCGAAGAAAGATCTCGCTATAGCCCGCGAGGCTGTCCACACCCTCCTGAATCCTGGCCCCTCCGGAGTCTATAAGCCCGACCACGGGAGCGCCGCTGTTAGTGGCAAGGTCCATTACCTTGCAGATCTTCTGGGCGACGGCCTCAGACAGGGAGCCCCCGAGCACGGTAAAGTCCTGGGAGTAGACGAATACCAGCCGGCCGTCGACCTTCCCATGGCCGGTGACCACGGCGTCTCCGGGGAAATGCTTGTCGGCGAGCCCGAACTCGGTGGCCCGATGCTCTACGAACGGATCGAGCTCCTCAAACGTACCCTCGTCCAGGAGGAGCGAGACCCTTTCCCGTGCTGTGAGCTTGCCACGCTTGTGCTGCGCTTCAATCCGGCTCTGCCCGCCGCCGAGCTTGGCCTCTTCCCGCTTGCGCCGTAGCTCTTCTCGCTTCTGCTCGGTTACCCTACGGACCACCATAATTGAAGCCGCATTGCCATTCGTGATAATTTGAACCAAGTTACCAGATAGCGCTCGAAGCCGCAAGGCGAAGGGCTTCGCGCCATCCACGCACAGGGCATACGACCCTTAGACTCTCCCCTTCCGGGGGGTGAAACGAGATAACGTCCAGAATGGGCAGCCTGGGCACAACCCAGATCGGCGGCACAAGCTTCGACTGGGGCCGTCGCACGTACGTCATGGGTGTCGTCAACATGACCCCCGACTCCTTCTCCGGCGACGGGCTCGGTAACGACGTGGACTCCGCGCTTCAGCAGGCGCTGAAGTTCCAGGAGTATGGGGCGGACATCATAGACGTGGGCGGGGAGTCGACCCGCCCTCCAGTGGTCTATACTGGGGCCGCCCCGACGTCGGAAGATGAGGAGCTAGCCCGTGTGGTCCCCGTGATCGAGGCCCTCACACGGGACCTCAAGGTGCCCGTCAGTATCGACACCTATAAAGCCGGCGTCGCCAAGGAGGCGCTAAAGGCCGGCGCCGCCATGATCAACGACGTGTGGGGGTTCAGGCGAGACCCGGAGATGGCCGGCGTCGCCGCCGAGGCAGGGGTACCGGTGGTCCTCATGCATAACCAGGACCATTTTGAATACGACGACCTGCTGCCCGACGTCATCGGCGCCCTGCGATGGATGCGCGACGCCGCCGTCGAGGCCGGTGTTGCCAGGGCCAGTATCATCCTGGACCCGGGCATGGGCTTCGGCAAGACCGCCGAGCACAATCTGGAGGTCCTGCGAAGACTGGACGAGTTTCAGGTCCTGGAGTGTCCCCTGCTGGTGGGGATGTCGCGAAAGTCCACCATCGGCGAGGTGTTGGACGTGCCGCGGGACGACCGCGTAGAGGGAACCGCCGCCACGGTCGCCCTGTCCATCGCCAAGGGGGCCGACATCGTGCGCGTACACGACGTCAAGGAGATGGTCCGGGTCGCTCGCATGAGCGATGCAATAGTCCGGGGCTGGGTGCGGGCCTGATGCTGTTCGAGGCCCACCTCGGCCTTGGCTCTAACCTCGGCAACCGGTCCGCCAACATCGCGAGGGGACTGGACTCGCTCCGGCACCTGTCCAGGAGCATGACCGTCTCGTCGCTGTACGAGACCGCCCCTCAAGGCTTCAGAGACCAGCCGCCGTTCCTGAACGCCGCCTGCGCCATCTGGACCCCCCTGGACCCCTTCGGCCTCCTGGCGAAGATTCGAGCGATCGAGGCAAGCCTAGGTGGGCGGCGGACGTTCCCCAATGCTCCTCGGGCGCTGGACATCGACATCCTGGTGCATGGGCGGGCAGCGCTCAATACCCGATGGCTCAGGGTCCCCCACCCGTCCATGGCCGAGCGTTCATTCGTCCTGGCGCCGCTGGCGGAGATCGCCCCCGGCCTTCGACATCCGGTGCTGGGCCTGACGGTGCGGGAGCTACTGGCACGGCTATCGGGGGCGGATCGCGAGGTCACAAGACTACCGGACCCCAGACCCCTTCAGATTCTTCACTGAGTTTATCCTGAGCAACACCGAAGGGTTCAGAATGACAGGACAGTCGGCCTCTACGCCCTTGTAGCGGGTCCTCTCCGGACCGTCCTTACTGTCATTCTGAGGAGCCCCGCGACGAAGAATCCGGGGCCGGGCTCCCCATTACGCCCGCGTCGGCCGCAGCCGCCCCTACTCCCTCAGCTCCGGCGGTAGAAGATTGGGAATGGTGTCCTCGATTGGGTAGGTCTGCCCGCACGATTCGCAGGTAAGACTTCCCTGGACTACCTCGTCCCCCTCCTCCTCGGTGGCCTCCAATGACAGCGTGCCCCTGCACACCGGGCAGGCCAGTATGTCCATCAGCTCGCGTTTCATTGTTCGCTCAGACTCCCAACGCAGCTACCCTTCCAGGGCTATCTCAAAAAGGACCTTCAGAAGGTCCGACAGCAAGAAGACGATGATCCCGAGGATCACGATGGCATTGTAGCCCGATACGCCCCGAGCGATCTTTTGTAACGTCGTGGTCCCCGGTGTTGTCTGTCCGTGCGCCTCCAGCAGCGGAGCCCGGCGGCGGCCCCGTGCCAGGAGGAACATCCAGAGGGAGAGCACGATCTTCGCGCCGAGGGTTACCGCGTACGGCACCCCTACGACACCGGGGGTCAGACGGTTGAAGGTAAGAATGATCCCCGTCGCCAGCAAGACGAATATACTGGTGTCCACCAGCGCCCTGAACTCGGTCGCGGCCGCCACGCTGACAGCCCGTGACGGGTCGGCGGAGCGTCGGAGAGCCGGCCGCAGGACAAGAAGATAAAAGAGGCTGCCACCAA